>JALVES010000049.1 GCA_027030635.1 Saprospiraceae bacterium
CTTAGCGTTTTAGCGAGAAATTCTAAGAAGCCGGCTCAGGGATCCTCCTTCGTCGGCTCCCCGATCCTTTCATTGGTTCATTCTCCATTTTCCATTCTTTTCACCACGGAGTTCACGGGGTACACGGAGAGGGGCACTTGTTTCTCTGCCAAAGATACGCATTTTTCCCTTTGTTATTACCTTTTCAGGAAAAAAGGCTTTTCCAGAATCACCCCCTCGGCCCGGATGATATAGGCTCCGGCGGGCAGGGTTGAGATGTCCAGTTCGGTGTTGTTTTCCAGGGTGAAATCCATGACTTTGATGCCCGGCATGTTGTAGATGGCGGCTTGGGTGTTGGGCGGGAACTCGCCTTGCAGGTAGATGACCTCATTGGCGGGATTGGGATAGATGGTGAGGGCGGTTTGAGGTGTCTCGGGGACGCTTGCTTCCAGGATGAGCTCGTCGCAGTAGTGGTTGAAGTAGTCGTTGGGGTCGGGGTGCATGGCGTACCAGAGGTCGTATTTTTCGCCAGGGTAGCCCACAACCTTTTTCTTCCTCAACTGTTACCCCAAGAGAAAGACAAGAATGAATACCGAAAACAAAAAGCCACCCCACATCTCTTTTCGACAGTTTATTGAGAAGTTCCCCGAAGTGGAATTGCCCGTGATGTTGTCGGAGGAAACGGCCCATATTTTCAGCAGGGAGAACAATCCGCTGCCGAGCCTGATGGTTGAGCAGTTTATGCTGACGCCCGAGGAGCGGGATTCCTTAGATGAGATGACGGAGTTTGTACCCTGCTTTCGGGTGCCGGAGACGTATGACTTTTATGCCGTGGTTTACTGGCGCGGAGGCTTGATGGACCACCGCTATGTCATGCTGACCTTCACCAAAGACGGGCGCCCCATTGACCGCCGCGTATTGGCGGGCATGTATTCGGACGGCCAATCCATCGTGCAATCTGTAGCCCATATTGAAGACGATTGGACGATTTATGTCGTTAGTGGCAAACAGAAGGTCTCGGATAAGATGGGCAGAGAGGCTTCAAAAAATACGGCCCGCGAATTGGAACTCCTTCCCGAAGGACAAATCGTGGATGTTAGTGATTAACGAGGCTGTGAGGAACACTCCCTCCGGCTTTTCAACCAACTTAAATGACAAAACCCAAAAACACCAAGCGAAAAAAAGGCAGTAAAAACGCCAAAAAACTCAAACAGCGGGAGCTGCAAAAAGCGGTATTCCGCCTCCTCAGGGAAAACCCCAAAAAGAGATACAACCCCCGCCAAATAGCCCGCAAGCTGGAAATTGCCAATAGTAAGGACAGCATCTATGAGGCGCTGCAACATTTGGCGAAAGCCGGAAAAGCCCAGGCCCTCGAAGACTATAAGTTTAAGCTGAAACCACGGGAATCTTACCGCTCTTCCACCTCCGGCCAAAGAAGCGGAAAAGAAGGTATCTGCGAAGGCTATGTTGACATGACCCGCAGCGGAGCAGCCTATATCGTCTGTGAACGCAAAGACCACAACGATGTCTTTGTCTCTCCCCGCAATCTCAACACGGCTTTGCACGGCGATCGCGTGCGCGTGCAGTACTGGTATCGCCGCAGCCGCTTTGGCAAGCCCGAAGGGAAAATCGTCGAAGTCCTGGAAAGAGCCTCCGAGCGATTTATCGGCACCCTTTATCGCGTAGGTCAAAAATACGTAGTGGTGCCCGACCAGGAAAACATCCCCTTCGACATCACCGTAGCTTCTGAACATCTCAACGGAGCCAAAGAGCGCGATCTCGTGGTGGTGCAAATCACCGGCTGGGAAGGAAAGCGCATTCCCGTCCCGCATGGAAAAATCGTTCGCGTCCTCAGCGACCTTAGCCTGAACGAACTGACCATGCAGTCCATCTTCATCAATAACGGCTTTGAGCTGGAATTTCCGGAAGAAGTGTTGAAGGAGGCTGCCCGTATAAAGGAAGAAATTACCGAAGCAGACATCGCAGCTCGGCGCGATATGCGCAGGGTTACGACTTTTACCATTGATCCCGAAGATGCCAAAGATTTCGACGACGCCCTCTCCGTGCGTATAATGAAAAACGGGCATACGGAAATAGGTATCCACATCGCCGATGTCAGTCATTACGTGAAGCCGGGCAGCGCTTTGGATAAAGAGGCGCTTAAGCGCTCTACTTCTGTTTATCTCGTGGATCGCGTCTTGCCCATGCTGCCCGAGCGCCTTTCGAATGAGCTTTGTTCGCTGAGACCCCATGAAGACAAACTCACCTTCTCTGCCGTGTTTGAATTTGACGAAAGTCAAAAAATAGTCAAACAGTGGTTTGGCCGCACGGTCATCCATTCCGATCATCGCTTTTCCTATGAGCAGGCGCAGCAGGTTATGAATGAAGGAAAAGGGGTGTTTTTAAAAGAGCTGTTGCTACTGAACGAGCTGTCCAAAAAACTGCGCAAGGCACGTTTTAAAAACGGCGCCATTGCCTTTGATACAGAGGAAGTGCGCTTTCGCCTGAATGAGGAGGGCGTGCCCCAGGAAGCTTATGTGAAGGTGCGTCTTGAAGCGCACATGCTTATTGAGGAATTCATGTTGTTGGCTAATAAGTCGGTGGCGAAATTCATTGCCGATAAAGGGAAGGAAAAGGAAATCCCCTTTGTATATCGCATACACGATTTGCCCAATGAAGAGAAAGTGGTCGAGCTGGCCCGCTTTGCAGCCGAGTTGGGTTTTAAGATGGATATCAGTACGCCCAAGGCCATTGCGCGTTCTTTTAACCGCATGCTGAAGGCCGCGAAGGAAAATCCGGCGCTCAAGGTGCTGGAGCCGATCGCCATACGCACCATGGCCAAGGCGGAATACAGCACCGAAAACATCGGGCACTACGGCCTGGCTTTCAGTTACTACACGCATTTCACCTCGCCCATCCGGCGCTATGCCGATGTGCTGGTGCATCGCCTGCTGTTCAAAAATCTGGGGCGCAGGGTCTTTCGCACGGACAAGGCCACCTTGGAAGACCAATGTCGGCACATTTCTCTGCAAGAGCGCAAAGCCCAGAGCGCCGAGCGTGAATCCATCCGCGTCAAGCAGGCCGAGTATCTGGAAATGCACATTGGAGAGCACTTCAAAGGGCGCATTTCGGGCATCATAGCCCATGGTTTTTTCGTACAATTGCTCGACAATCTCTGCGAGGGCATGGTGCGTTTCGACTCCTTCGACGAGCCCTTTGAAGTGGATGAAGGCCGCCTGAAAGTAGTCGGCAGGCATACCGGTCGCGTCTTCCGCATGGGCGATGAGGTTACCGTCATCGTGGTTGGTGTGGATATTCTGCGCCATCGCGTGGATATGGTCTTGGATGAAGGTGAAGGGTAGTTGTTTTTGCCTGTGCAGAGGCTTTGAATGAGTGCGCCCCCTATGCAAATGATCACTTTTTCGTATCTTGGCCGTCTCAATGGGGGGATTACAGAGAGGGGAACTACACACATTGGTCTAAATCATATCTTGAGATGAGAACTTTTTTGTCTTACCTTGTGTTTGTGCTTGTATTGTTTTTTGCATCTGCTCTTCAGGCACAAGTGCGCAAAGGGTTTAAGATGCTCGATCGGATGCGTTATGCCGAGGCTTTACAGGCTTTTCAGGAAGAGCCGCGCAATGCACGCGAAGAAGTTATGGCAGCCTATGGCCTGGCGCTTTTGTACAACGAGCCGGGCTTTTCGGCCTTTTCGCCGGACGAGGCTTATAAGTATTATTTGCAGGCAGAGGAGCAATACCACGAGTTGAGCTATGAGGAGCGCAAGAAGTTGGATGAGGTATCGCTGGTTTTGCTCAACAACCTGCGTCGCAAAATTGAGGAGCAGGCTTTTCGCATGGCCGAGGCCTACGACAATGTGGAAGACTGGGACCTTTTTATCAGCACTTATCCCAAGGCTTCCGCCAAATTTAAGGGGACGGCACAGCGCCGTCGCAATGAACTGCTCTTTGAGCAGGCGAAGGAGGAAGGCACCCTCGAGGCCTGGGGCAGGCTGATGAGCGAGTATGGCAGCAGCCTGAAGCGCTACAATCAGGCTTTGTTTCGCAAGGCAGATGAAGCTCTGTTTTCTGCTTATTTTACCTTACACGATGTGGAGGATTATCCGGCTTTCGCCAAACAATACCCGGCCTCGGCTTTCGCCAAACCCTGTGCAGAAGCAGCACAGGAACCCTGCCTGCCCGACTTGCTGAAGCAGTTGGAAGAAGAGGGCGACATAGAGGGGCTGTTCGATTTTGCGGCTGCATATCCGCATACCTCTTTTCAGCGCGCTGCGGTAGATGTTTTGGCAGAGCTGTTGGGCCGTCGTGGCACAGAGGAGGAGTGCAAGCGCTTTGTAGAGCTGTATGCGGGCTATACTTCGGCAGCCCGGGAGGTGTGGATGCGCCTGTACGAGCGCTATAAATTTCAGCATCCGCTGTTTGAAGACCTGCGGGAATTTTTGCGCATTTATCCCGATTTCCCCTTTAAGGAGCAGGTGATTGCCGACTATTTAGACCGCCAAAACCGCATGTACCAGGAGGTACTCATGGACCCGACCTGGAGCAATTGCAAGGCTTATGTGCGGGCTTTTCCCGATGCGCCTCACGTCAATTCCGTTTATTCCATGCTTTTTGATTTGTGGATGCTGGACCATCAGGACTACGAGGATATAGAGGTCTTTGCAGAGATGTTTCCCGATTATCCCTATGCC
Source organism: Saprospiraceae bacterium (assembly GCA_027030635.1). GTDB lineage: Bacteria > Bacteroidota > Bacteroidia > Chitinophagales > Saprospiraceae > WGBN01. The sequence continues at coordinate 4,691 of JALVES010000049.1, forward strand.
GATGATTTGGAGAAGATGAAACACGAGGCTTTGCTGCGCAAAGTGGATATGGTGCTTGCCGAGGGCAGTCCGGAGGCTTATCGCTTGTTTTTGCGCAAATACAGCGACAAGCCCGAGGCAGAGCCTGTATGGATGGCTCTCTACGAGCATGTTAAAACTTCTGACGACAGCTACCGCGCCCTGGCCCGTTTTGAAGCACGCTATCCGGATTTTCCCCGGATGGCACTTTTGCAGGCAGACAAGGCCGAGCGCTATGCCCGCGAGATGAAAGCCGCTTATGAAGAGGCCCGCAAAACAGATAAGATGTATGCCTATACAGGCTTCCTGCAACGCTATCCCGACTCCCCTTACCAATCTCAAATCGAAAACCGAATGGCAGAAATAGCCATAGAGAGCTCCGAACTCTATTTCTGTGAGCAGTATCTGGAGTTTTTCCCCCAGGGCGCTCACAGCAAAGAGGTGAAGGAATTGTATGTAGCCCGCGGCGGC
>JALVES010000050.1 GCA_027030635.1 Saprospiraceae bacterium
TGCCCCGAGTGGCGCGAACGGCCCCATAGAATACATCTGGCTGTACAAGGAAGAAGGAGGCGATTGGCAGATGGTGCCGGATGCCTTCGGCCCCGAGTACGACCCGGGCATCATTTACGTGACGACTTACTTCCGCCGCTGTGCGCGCATAGAGGGTTGTCTGCTGGTGGTAGAGAGCAACATCGTGGTGAAGGAAGTGGGCACGGAAGCCGATGCGGCGATAACCGGCCCTTCCAGTACCTGCGTGAATGTGGGGACGACTTATTCAGTGCCGGATCAGCCCGGCGCGACATACAGTTGGAACTTCGGCCCGGGCGCCAGTCCGCAGTACGCCAACACGCATGAAGTAACGGTGAGCTGGCCAAACATGGGCCTTCGCACCATCACCGTAACGGTGAGCACAGAGGGCTGTACGGCCCACAACCTGCAGCAGGTCTTCGTCTCCGACAGTCCGGTCTATTGCAACATGGCCCTGCAACAGCCCGGCGGGCAGGGAGCGGTGCCGGATTTGTCTTCTGAGCCGGAGCTTCGGGTTTGGCCCAATCCCTTCAGCGACATTTTGGAGATAGACCTGGGCGAAGAGCTGCCGGCCGACGCCCTGCTGTACCTCACAGACCTGAGCGGAATTCGCCATGCCGAACTCCATTTGCCGAAAGGCGAAAAAGAAGCATACATCACCTTGCCCGATTTACCCGCCGGCCTCTATATCCTCACCTGCGTGAGTGCAGACGGCCGAGTGCGCTATGCGCGGGTGTTGAAGCAGTGAGATTGAAAACGAAAAGGGACTGTTCAAACAGTCCCTTTTTTATGGAGGTATTTTGAAACCCCATCAAGGGGTTTGCAACACTATTTTGGTTCGGGCAATGGTATGTCCTTCAACTTGCAGGCTGATGCTGTACATGCCCGGTGCCGGTTGCAAATCCCGCAGCTCAATTTGGAAATCGGGTCCTTGAATCTTTTGTCGGTGTACGACCTGGCCGAGGCTGTTTCGCATGAGGATGTAGCCCGAGTAGAGAGGTGCGGAAAGCTCTCCGTAGAGGGTGCCGTAGGCGGGGTTGGGATAGAGTTTGAGTTGGGGCGCTCCTTTGAACAGGGCTTTGGCAATGTTGGAGTAAGTGAAGGAGCCGTCTTTGTCGTACTGTTTTAGGCGGTAGTACCACCATCCCGCGTAGGGTGGGAGGTCTGTGAGTTCACAGGTGATTTCCGGCGCGTGGTGTTGGGCGTTTACGATTTGGATGCTCTCCCAGTCTTGCAAATTGTCGGAGCGCTGTACTTCGAAGCGGTCGGCCTGAGGGTTTGGGGCGTATTGCCAGCTTAGAAGGATGTGGCCGTTTTCGCTTGTAGCCCGGAGGGGCTGGAGATAGCTTACCGCGAGGATGTTGAGATCTACGGCAGCATATTGAAAGCCGGTGCCGGGGGAGCCGACGAATACATCGGGTGTGGCTGTGTGGTCTATGGCTACGGCCAGTGCAAAGGGCCAGGCCATGTTTTGGTTTTGCTGGGTCCAGTTTTGGCCGCCGTCGTAGGAGAAGAGCACGCCTTGGGAAGCGGGGTCATACCCACCTGCCTCAAAGGCGCTGGAGGAAGTGGCGTAGAGGATGTTGGAGTTTTGGGGCATGATGGCCACTTTGCGCAGGTAGTCGTCGGTGAGGATGTGCGTCCAGGTATTTCCGCTGTCGGAGCTTTTGTAGAGGCCTTTGTTGTTGCCATGAGCGACGACGAAAACGGTATTGGCAATGTTGGGGTCGGTTTTTATGTCGAAGACGCCATCATAGCCGTAATCCCAGAAGTCCGTTCCCGAAGAGGGCATATCGGGCTGACTGACGTCTGTCCAGGTGTTGCCTGCATCGGTGGAGCGCCACAGACCGTTTTCGCCTCCGGCATAGACGAGATTGCCGTCGAAGTAGTCCACGGCTGTGAAGCGGCAGCCGTTGCAGTTGAAGACTTTGGTCCAGCTGGCGCCGTCGTCAGTGCTTTTATAGACGTCTTTGTTGGCAGTTACGTAGAGCGTTCGGTTGTTGACGGGGCTGTTGGGGTCTATGGAGAGCCCCATGACTTCGGTGGTGGGCAGCCCTGAATTGGAGAGGCTCCAACTGTTTTTTTCGCCGGTATTGGTGTTTTTGAGGAGGTAGGTAGGGGGTTCGCCGTTTTGATTTTCCGAATTGGAAGCCCAGACTACATTGGGGCGGTCGGGGTCGGCGAGTATAGTGGCGCAGTTGCCGCCTCTGCCGTCCCAGTCGCCGGTGTAGTTGGCGTGATTGCAGCTTTGCCAGCTTTGGCCGTGGTCGAGGCTGCGCCAGATGCCCATATCGAAATAAGCAAGGTAAATGATATCGGGATCGGCCGGACTGATGGCGATGTCCATCATATTGACGTTGTCGAAGCCGCGGCTTTGCCAGAAGTTACTACCCACTTCATTGGTCATGAGATTTTGGAAAGTGTCTCCTCCATCGGTGGTTTTGAAAACCCATTGGCTGTTGACCCAGTAGAGGACATCCGGGTTGGAGAGGTCTTCTCCGAGGGTTTTGCAGATGCCGTTGAAGCTGGCTCCGTAGCAGTAGTAGGGGTCTCCGTTGAAGAAGGTATCCCAATTGTTGACAAAGCCCGTGTGGGAGAAGGTTTGTCCGCCGTCGGTGGAGGTCCAGGTGCCTGCATCGGGATTCCAGGTATAGGGTTCCCGCGGGTCAATGAGGCGAATGATGTTGGCGTTGTTTTTATCTATCCAGATGACGCCGGTGCGTCCGTTTGCCAGAGGGCTTCCCCAGCTGTTTCCGCCATTGGTGCTTTTGTACAGGTCGCCATCGAGGTCTGTCCAGTAATAGGGCGCCGAGCAGTCGGCATTCATGGTGGTGATAAAGACGTGATTGGGATTGGCGGGGCTGAGGGCCACGTCCAGAATTTCCGGAAGGGAAGCGGTTAGGTTAGTCCAGGTAACCCCGCCATCGGTGCTTTTATAGACCTCTGCCGGCCCGCAGGCAAAGCGCCCTTCGCCGGAGAGCAGATAGACCGTATTGACGTCGTTGGGGTTGACGAGCAATTTGAGGATGCGCAGTCCGCCGGGCAGGTTGGTGCTTACCTGCGACCAGCTCATGCCGTTGTCGGTACTTTTGTAAATGACCCCTTGGTTGGAATTGTACATGGGGTGATAAGCGGCATAACCCGTGGTGGGCACATTGGTGCCAAATTCTATGTCCGTGATATAACCGCCGACCAATACATGAGAGACGGAGTTGCCGCCGTCGTCGCTGCGAAAAATGCCGTTTTCCGTACCGATGTAGAGGATGTCGCCATCGGTCTGATGAAAGCCCAGGCCGCTGACATGCGTTTCCGTCAGCCCCTTATCAGCGCCGATGACGTCCCAGGTATTGCCCCCGTCCGTACTGCGGTAGGCGCCGCTGAGGTCGCTGCCTGCGAGAATGATGCCTGAGGCAGAAGCCCCAATGGTGCTAAAGGCGCCGCCGCCACCGGGATTGGTGCGCTGCCAGTTGTGGGTCTGAGAAAAAAGCGGGTGAGAGAAGAACAACAGCAGAGTAAACAGATGTATTGTTTTCATGGTAACCGGATTTTGCACTGTAAAATAGAAGAGGGGGGATTTTTCTCAAAGTTACGGAATTTGGGGGAAGTTTTATAGCAATGGTTCATTAAGTTTTGAGATGGCAATATGCCCAGAATTCAGCGGATATCCAATACTCCTTTTATTTTTTGTCAACTTAGGCTTGATTACAAAGTGGCATAAAATAAATAACACCATCTGACAATTGAACCTTCCTTAAAACCCGCGGAAACCCGCGTCATCCGCGTCATCTGTCAGGCTGAGTTTGCCGAAGCCCGCGTTCTATCAAGGCCTAAATAGCCAATAGAACGCGGACTTCGGCAAGCTCAGCCTAAAGATTTTCGCGGGTGCGGCGGATTTTCGCGGGTTTAAACCGGTTCAACCTGATAGCCTGTTTTCCAAAGGAAACAGGTGGCCCAAAACTTAATGAACCATTGATAGGCGAAGTGATGTTTTTTAGGAAAATTGCTTATATTTACCCCGGATTTTACTTTCAATCTCCATGAACATGCGCTTACTACTCTTCCCCCTGTTTTTCGCCTTAGCGCTGTCGGCGGTTGCCCAAGCTGCTTTTACGCGGCAGATGTACAATGCGGATGATTACATCGCTTTTAATCTTGCGGTGGATGAGGTTTCGGATATAGCGCTTTTGATGTATGACCCTGTGCTGCATTCTCACAATCTTTACTATGCTTATCTGGCGCCGCCCTATGAGGAGGTAAAGGCTTATCGCATGTTTAAGCCGGATTTGCTTTTTTCTTTTCCCTTGAATTTTCTCATAGGCGATGATTATCTCATTTCGCAGCACACTTTCGGTTGGGGAGGCAGTTTGTCAGGCAGTGGCGTTTTTTACATGGACACTTCCCTGCAGAATTATTGGATGTATTACAAACATTACTACGGACAGGGCTTTTTCGATCAATTTGCCTCGGGAGATATTCTCATCTTTAATGGCATTGTCGGCAATACTGCCACTTACTCGTCTAATTCCGTAGAGGCTTTTGTTTTGTCTCAGGCAGGAGACTTCCTTTTTCAGCAGGGGCTGGAGTTTTTCATAGACGGATTTACCTATAGCGTTTTTGTAGAGGAAATTGAAATTGATAAAGAGAGCGACATGGTGTACGCCCTGTTGACTTTTTCGGGAAGCGGGGGTTCGCCTGTGGGTTCCATCCTGCTGGTTTTGGACAGCAGTTTAAACGTTTTGTCTTCTGTTCGCATAGCCGATTATCGCTATCACGAGTTATCCGTTTCCGCTGAAGGGAATCGCATTTATCTGTTGGGGGAGTATAAGGATGAGCCCATCCCCGGCCTGGATGGGGGCGCTTTGGTAGCGGCCTTTGACTTGAATCTCAATTTGCAGTGGTCTAAGTTGTATTATGCCGAGCATTTCGACTACAAGACCACTTCGCTGAATGTAAAGCCCGGCGGCAAGCCCGTTTTGGCTTATTCCACTGAGGGAAATTTTCCGACCATACTGGCCAATTTGGATGAGAATGGTTTGGTGGAGCAGCAAACGGGGTATCCCTTTTACGAGCCCATTGTGCGCGTGATGTCGGATGGGGCTTTGGTACTGGTTTCCAATTTTGGCCAAAATTTC
>JALVES010000051.1 GCA_027030635.1 Saprospiraceae bacterium
TTCTTTCCCCTGCACCTTCCATTTCAGCGACATAAAGTCGTTTCCTATCATCGCGGGGATTAAGACGCTAAGAAGTCCGTGTTCAAGCATGACTGGGCTACTATTGTCACGTTCGTCACGTTCGTCACGTTCGTCACGTCCGTCACGTCCGTCACGTCCGTCACGTTCGTTACGTTCGTTACGTTCATCACGTTCATCACGTCTTACCGGTTAGCGGGCTAAAGCCCGCTGTACTAATTGACGGGCTAAAGCCCGCCCAACACTAAACGCTAAACGCTAAACGCTAAACAATAGACCAACATCCCTCCCGATTTCCCCGATTTCCCCGATTTCACCGATTTCACCAATTTCACCACTAAAAAAACCGTAAACTATCAACTATAAACAGTAAACTAAAAAACTACACTCTCCCCACCGAAAAGAGCGCATTGACAAATTTCGAGTTTTTCGTCATCCGGAAGGGGATGGCTTGGAAGACGGGGTCCAGTTCATTTTCGAGGCTTTCAGCGTATTTGATTTCGAGTATGACGGCGGGGTCTTTCTCGCCCTGCTGCGGGATGCGGCCATCTGATAAAAGGGGATAAAAAGTCTGCTCGCGGTCTATGGTCGCACGCACTTTGCCGCCCAGGCCTTCGTAGTAAGAGCGCAGATAGCGTATCAGGACTACGGGCTGATAGGCAGCCAGGTCCGGCAAGTGCTTCAGCAGGTAATCTTTGAACGCAAAACCGCCTTCGAGCGAAAAGGAAGGTAATGGCTGCAAACCCTTCCAGCCCAGCATATTGGCCTTTTCCTTGGCTTCCAACACGGGCTTTTGCGCCTCCCGCAAAGGGCCGTACCAACGGATGCGATACTTCGTGCGCCGCGCAATGCCGGAGAGGTTCTCCAGAAGGCTTGCCATGTCATGCGTATCCAGATAGACGCTGTTGACGTAGCGGTCCGGATAAGAGGTCTTGAAGAAAGCGGGATTCTCCAACAGAACCTGGCGCACGCTCAGGGCATCCTGCTCTTCGATGCGGTACTTGCGCTCGTAACGGAGGGGGGGGAGAGATTTGGATGGGTTGGTCATGAGGCGAGGTGGTTTGGTTTGCTCTGCAAAGATAGGGGAAAATGGAATGTGGAGCCTGCGGCTCTAATGTGGCGCCTGCGGCGCTAATGTGGAGCGCAAGCGCTCTAATGTGATCCTACGCTCGCTTCGCATCGCGTTGTTTGGTACGCGCGCTGAAGCACGCGGTACTAATTAGCGGGCTAAAGCCCGCTCAACTAATCGCGATGCGAAGCGAGCGTAAAATCACATTAGAGGCCGCAGGCCTCCACATTAGAGCGCTTGCGCTCCACATTAGACGCGAAGCGTCCACATTCCCATTCCCCTCCAAAAACCCTATCTTTGCCCCATCATGATCGAATACTACAGCAAGAAGGGCAGCGAACTCCTCATGCTCACTGAGCCGGAGGCGGGATGTTGGATCAACATTGAGCCTCCCTTTAGCCGTGAGGAGTTACAGGATTTGGCGGAAGCCCACGGCATTCCGCTGGATTTCTTTACGGACTCTCTTGACGTGGACGAACGATCGCGCTATGAAACCGAAGACGGCGTTCGCCTTATCGTTGTCAACACGCCTTTGCTCAATGAGGTGGATGAGGAGGAAGTGGATGCCATCTTTATCACCGTGCCTATCGGTATCATCCTGACGGAGGAGCACCTCTTCACCATCTCTTCGCATCCCAATCCGGTCATTGAGCGCTTTCAGACCAATAAGGTGAAGAACTTTGACCCGCATGACCACAAGCTCTTTGTTTTGCAAATCTTCCAGCAGACGGTCTTTCGCTACCTGAGCTGCCTGAAACAGCTCAATCGCAAGAGCAACATCATCGAGCAAAAGCTGTACGACAGCAGCCGCAACAAGGAACTGATGCAATTGCTCAGCATCGAGAAGAGCTATGTGTATTTCATCAACTCCCTCAGCTCCAACGAGCTGCTCAAGATGAAGATCAAGCGCACCGACTACCTCGGCATCGGACGCGACGAAGATCTGGTGGATTTGTTCGAAGACATCATCATTGACAACAGCCAGGCTTTGGAAATGGCCAACGTGTATTCCAACATCCTCAACGGAACCATGGATGCCTACACCTCCATCATCTCCAATAACCTGAACATCGTCATGCAGCGCCTCACGCTCATCACCATCATCCTCATGGTGCCCACCCTGGTCGCCAGCTTCTATGGCATGAACGTGGACCTGCCCCTGCAGGAAAATCCCTATGCCTTCATCCTGCTCATCCTCATCTCCCTGCTGATGTCGGTCGCACTGGCCATTTACTTCCAAAAAAGGAGGCTGTTTTAAAATGCCGCCATGCTCAAAAGGACGCTACATTTCCTGCAAAAAAAGACCCCCTGGCAAGCGGAAAACAACCTCCTGCTGGCCGTCAGCGGAGGGGTGGATTCCATGGTCATGGCCCACCTCTTTAAGGAAGCCCGCGAGCAGGGCCTGGTGCAGGGGCAGCTCGCCCTGGCCCACTGCCACTTCGGCCTGCGCCGCGAAGCCGACTTAGATGCCGAATTGGTGCAGCAAACGGCAGAAAAATGGGGCCTGCCCTGTTTTACAAAGTCCTTCGAAACCGCCGCCTATGCCGAACACCACCAGATGTCCATCCAAATGGCGGCCCGCGAACTGCGCTACCTCTGGTTCGGGCAACTCCTCGAGGAACAGGGCTTCGACTTCCTGCTCACGGCCCATCACCTCAACGACTCCTTAGAGACGGCCCTGCTCAACTTCATCCGCGGAAGCGGCCTCAAAGGGCTTATCGGCATTCCGGCCCGGCGCGGCCACATCCTGCGTCCGCTGCTCGAAACGACACGGGAAGAGATTCTGGCTTACGCCAAAAAACACCACATCCCCTGGCGCGAAGACAGCTCCAACCAATCGCTCAAATACCGGCGAAACCTGCTGCGACACGAAATCATCCCGCGCTTGCAGCAAATCAATCCGGGACTTTTAGAGGGCTTTCGCCAAACGTCGCACAATCTAAAAGAGGCGGAAAAGCTCTACCGCCACGCCCTGGCCGCCTACGGTTTGCCTCCCGCAGAGGGGCGGCCTCCTCAGGGAGCATCCCCGCTCTTGCAGGCCAAAGGCAAAAATTGGGAAATAGACAAAAAAAGACTGTTGGAGACCCCCGCTCCTGCCACCATTCTGTACGAACTGCTACGGCCATTCGGCTTCTCAGCCGCCGTAAGCCGGCAGGCATTGGAAGGCGCCCGGGGCATTCCGGGCAGCATCTTCCTCTCCCCCACCCACGAGATGCTCAGCGATCGCGACAAGTGGGTCATCCGCAGCCGCACGGAAGTCGAACGCCCCCTGTACATAGAAATTCAACGCGGCCAAGCATCTGCCGAACTGCCCGACGGCCGGCGCCTCCTCATGAAATGGGACCTCCAAGCACCCCAAAGTTTTCCCGATACGCCCTGCGAGGCCTGGTTGGATGCCGACAAACCGGAATACCCCCTGCTGCTACGCCCCTGGAAGGCCGGCGATTTCATCCGCCCGCTCGGCATGAAAGGCCGCAAAAAAAAATTGCAGGACCTCTTCACCGACCACAAGCTCAGCCGCTTTGAAAAGGAAAAAATTCCGGTGCTGGCCGATGCCCTCGGGCGCATCGCCTGGGTGCCCGGCCTCCAGATGGCGGAGTGGTGTAAGGTGGATGAGGAGAGTGAGCGGGTGGTGTGGTTTGGTTTTGAGGAAAAATAAAATTGGCGGAGCCGATATCGGCACCGCCAACAAACACATTGTTTGCAGGTTTACACGGCCCGCCGTGCAAACCTGCAAACGCAATCATAAATGACTCCTCTTCAAAGAGCCCGTACCGATAAGATTGGATTTCACATCGGGATCGCCCGAATAATAGACATCTCCGGAACCGGCGCCCTCTACCTCTAAGGAGTCAACAACGCCCACACGCACATCGCCGCTGCCACGCGATTGAATCGTACAGGCCCCGGCTGCTACTTTTGAGCAGTCTATGTCTCCGCTTCCGGAGAGCTGCACATCCAGTGTGTTCACTTTCAGCTCGTTTTCCAAATCCAATTCGATGTCTCCGGAGCCCATGAGCTGACAGGAAAGGCGGTCTATATTTGCCGAAAGGCTCTGCACCTCTACATCACCCGAACCCGACAACCGCAGGCTCAAACTGCCGCTTTCGCTGTAAAGGCTCTTCACCTCAACATCGCCCGAGCCCTGCAAAGCAATGGATTCCAAATTGGGAACTGTAATCTTCACGAGAAGGTGTAAATTGCGATGCGTACCTTTCTTCAATTTCAAGCGGCATACGCCATCCACCACCTCAAAATCCGTGGCATCAATGCTTTTTTCATCGCCAACAACTACGACAGACTGGGTTTCGCCCTGAGTGATTTCCACATCAAAAGAGCCCAGGGAAACAAGGCTCGTAAAATCCGGCAACACAATTTCCCTGGTAATCGGATCACCGGCAGACTTATTTCCATAAACATCCGCGCCACATGACAACAGGAAAAGAGCAGACAGGAAGAAAAATGCTGTTTTTTTCATCTGGAATGTATTTAGAAGGTTGAATAATCGAACTGACCTTTCTTTAACGGGTTGGGGAGGGGGTTTTGTATGAATTGTTTTTTGCCTTTCGGCAAAAAACACCCCATACAACATCCCCTCACCTCCCCAGCAAGCGATCCACCAGTCGTTTTTCATCGGTGAGGATTTCGGCCTGGCCGCTCATGAGTTGGTGGAAGGGCAGTGTTTCTCCTTTGTTGGTGAGCAGGCCGTTGGGGAGGGAGACGGTTACGAAGTAGCTGTCGTTTTGGGGGAGCAGGGCTTTGCCGGTAACGCGGCCTTCGACGATGCCAAATTCTTCATAGGGGTAGCTTTCGAAGCGGATGAGGACGCGCTGGCCGATTTTCACTTTGCCGGAGCCGGTAACGGGCAGGAGGATTTCGCCTACCAGCTCGTTGTCGCGGGCTATGGGGACGATGGCCATGACGCGCTCGCCGGCGTGTACGTAGCGGTTTTCGGGCCTCAGGCTGTAGAAGGAGACCACGCCTGCCTCGGGCGCCATGAGCAGGTATTTGTTTTTCCAGTCTTGGAGTTGATTGTCCAGTTCGGCTATGGCTTGGAGGAGCA
>JALVES010000052.1 GCA_027030635.1 Saprospiraceae bacterium
CTCCTCATCACAGGCCATGACATCACCGGCCTCAATGCCTTTAAATAAAACTCCCCGCGGGCAGAAAACGCAAGTTTTTCTGCCCGCTTACAAATATTTTTCCCCTGTAGAAGCGTTTAGCATATACGACTGGCAATACTTACAAGTAAACTTATGAAGCCCCAAATAAAAAAACAGTGGTTCCTCCTCCTGCTTCTGCTCATGGCATGGAGCAGCCGGGCCCAAAACATTCAACTGCGCAACCCCTCTTTCGAAGACATCCCCAAAATGAGCTCTCCGCCGCTCCAATGGGAAGACTGTGGCTTTCCCTATGAAAGCCCGCCCGATGTACACCCCGCCCCCGAAAAGGCCTACAGCTTCTGGGGCGTTACGCAAAAACCCTATGACGGCAACACCTACCTCGGCATGGTCGTCCGCGACAACGAAACCTGGGAAAGAATTTCCCAACGCCTCAGCAGCCCGCTCAAAGGAGGTCAATGCTATGAATTCAGCATCTACCTCTCACGCTCCGCACTCTACCGAAGCGAAAGCCGCGCAACCGGCAAAGAAGCCAACTTCACCACCCCCATCAAACTCCGGATATGGGGCGGCGTCGGCCCCTGTGCCCGCACAGAACTGCTCGCCGAAAGCATCCTCATCAAAAATACCCGCTGGCTGCGATTCGACTTCCTATTCCACCCCACGCAAGACCTCTACTACATCACCTTCGAAGCCTTCTACAACACCCCCACCCTCTTCCCCTACAATGGCAACATCCTCTTAGACAAAGCCTCTGCCATCGTGGAAGTCCCCTGCGAAGAAGAAATTCCCCTCATAGCCGAAGTGCCTCCTCCACCACCCGATCCCACTCCCAAAAACGACGAACAGACAAGCACTTCAACCCCTCCGCCTCCACCCCCTAAAAAAGATACCAATACCGGCACTTTCAGCCAATTGGACGCCACCAAACTCAAAGAAGGCGAAACCCTGCGCATCGAAAATCTCTACTTCCTCGCCGACTCCTCCAACTTCACGCCGGAGTCCGTACCCGTGCTCGAAGACGTCTATAATTTCCTCAAGCAAAACCCCAAAGTCGTCGTCGAAATCGGCGGACACACCAACAGCATTCCTCCACACTCTTATTGCGACCGACTCTCCACAGCCCGCGCCAAAGCCGTGGCCGACTACCTCATCAACAAAGGCATTGAACCCTCGCGCGTGAAGTACAAAGGCTATGGAAAACGCAAACCCGTCGCCAACAACGATACACCCGAAGGACGCAAGAAAAACCAACGGGTGGAAATTAAAATCTTAAGCACCGGAAACGAACAATGAAAAAAACAATCCTCCTCGCGCTCCTGCTCGCATTTGCCGCCAAGGCAAAACTAAAAGCACAGGAATTTGAAACAGCCGTAATAGGCTTCTATAACCTGGAAAATCTCTTCGACACCCTCGATTCTCCGGATACCTGGGATACGGAATTTACGCCTTCCGGCAAACGCCGATACGACTCGTACATCTATCAGGACAAACTGCAGCACCTCGCCAAAGTCATCTCCGAAATCGGCACCGACCTCACCCCCGACGGGCCGGCCATACTCGGCGTCGCCGAAGTCGAAAACCGCAGCGTGCTCGAAGACCTCGTCGAACAACCCGCCATCGCAGACCGAAACTACCAAATCGTCCACTTCGAATCGCCCGACTTCCGTGGCATAGACGTAGCCCTGCTCTATCAGCCCAAATACTTCAAGCTGCTCTCCGCCCGCCCCATACCCCTCAAAATCTACAACGACGACGGCAGCCCCCGCGTAACCCGCGACATCCTCTTCGTCTCCGGAAACTTCATGGGCGAACCCCTGCACATCCTCGTCAACCACTGGCCCTCACGCCGCGGCGGACAAAGCGCCACCCAGGCCTATCGAAATGCCGGCGCCGCCCTCTGCAAACAAATCGCCGACTCCCTCATGCAGGCAGCGCCCATGGCACAAATCATCATCATGGGCGACCTCAACGACGACCCCGCCAGCCCCAGCGTCAAAAAAGTCCTCAACGCCAGAAAAAAAGCCTCCCAGGTCAAAGACGGAGACCTCTTCAATGCCCTCTACGACCACTACAAAAAAGGCTTCGGCACCCTCGCCTGGCGCGATAGCTGGAACCTCTTCGACCAACTCATCATCTCCTCCGGACTGATGAAAAAAGACGGCTTCTTCTTCTATAAAGCCCGCGTCTTCAAAAAAGATTACCTCATCCAAAAAACAGGAAAATACAAAGGCTACCCCAAACGCACCTTCTCCGGCGATGAATACATCGCAGGATATAGCGACCACCTGCCGGTGTATTTGATCTTGTTGAGGGAGAAGGAGTAGAACCATCGAATCATAAGTGCAAACTTTCAATCTAATCTCTGCCTCCCAAGAAAACACCAACAGCTTTGTTCCAATCTGCGCCATCCTTATTTAAATAAATTTCATGCCCTGAATTTTTGAAGACAACCAATTCTTTTTCTCCCTGCAAATTGACATAAATTTGCTCTATTTCAGACTTAGACACTCTTTCGTCTTTTGCTCCATATAAAACCAGAGTCGGAATGTTTATTTTCTTAGCATACTCTACCGGATTATGCTTAAACGGATTAAATCCGGTTTGAACCCCTCCATAGAAAAGCAACATCTCCGCAAAGGGGAACGAAGGAAAATGCATAGCCTTAAACCTTTTCCGCGTCGTGGCCAACATGCTTCCGAAAGGGCATTCGAGAATTAGCCTGGAGGGCTTTAGACCGTATGCTTCAATGGCTTTCATAATCGCCACAGCCCCCATAGAGTTGCCAAATAAAATAATTTCAGCTTCCGGATTGGTTTTTCGAATGTAATCATAAGCCTCTTTCACATCTCTACTCTCCTTAAAGCCTATTGTCGTCGCATTCCCCGTTGAACCCCCGCTCCCCATAAAATCGATCAAGAAAGTGCTTATCGCTCTATAAGCGCCTATTCTTTGTCAAATGCCCTATCCTTTCATCCATTCACACTTAACCATTCATCTATTCCGCCACATAGCCAAATAGCCTTAAGTCCGAACGCTTTCAAAAGCCTTGCACCTTCTACTGAACGGCCACTGCCTTCTCCGCAAACCATTATAAAAGGCACACTCTGCTTGTCTTAATCTGCTTTGGCATACGCCATTTGATGATGAGTGAAGATACAATCGTCAGGCTGCCTATCAACATAATGGCATATTCAAGCCCGAACAAATCAGCAGCTATTCCCGATATTATGGCACCGAACGCATAGCCCAAATCTCTCCAAAGCCGAAATATCCCAATGCTTTCTGCCCGTTGACTCGGACTGGTTGCCGCTGCGATGGTTGACAAAAAAGTAGGATAAACCAATGCAGTCCCTAAACCTAAAATGGCCGAAACAGAAGCCAAAACATAAAAATTGCTGCTGAAAGGAATAAGGAAAATCGCAAGCCCCTGTAAAAGCATACCCCAAAACAGCATCCCCTTCTTTGAATAGTGATCGGACATTTTGCCCGTAAAAAGCTGTCCAATTCCCCAAACTGTGGGATAAATTGCCGCGATCACCCCAATATTTTCATTGTCGTAATTCAATGACAAGAGAACGATTGGAAGCAAGCCCCAAATCATTCCGTCATTCAAATTATTCACCAAGCCTGCTTGCGTAACTGAACTTAAGGTTTTGTTCTTAAAGGTCGTCTCCAAAAACACATTGTCAAGCGGCACAGTGCGGTCTGTTGAACTCTCCTTGTAAACAAACGCTCTTGTATCTTTAACCCAGAAAGCAGTCAATATCAACCCAACAACAGAAACAAAAATACCAATGTAAAACGGATAGGGCGTAATGCCATAATTATTGGCAATATAGCCTGTCAAAAACGCAACGAGACCAACTGCAAAATAACCTGCAAATTCATTTAACCCCATTGCAAAACCTCGGTCTTTTTCTCCAACAAGGTCAATTTTCATAACCACCGTACTGCTCCAGGTCAATCCCTGACTAATTCCCAAAAGCACATTCGCAAAAACCACCCAAGCCCAACTCGCCGCATAAATCAACAGAAACGGAATTGGAATGGCAATCAACCAACCAAAAAGAAGTAAGTTTTTTCGCCCAAATTTATTTGCAAGCTTGCCGGTATAGTAGTTCGCCAAAGCTTTTGTAAACCCAAAGGCAGCAATAAACGAAAGTATAGCCGCCTTTGAAGCAACACCAAACTCCAATTCAGCAAATTGAGGAAAAATCGCCCTTTCCATCCCCACCATACCCCCAACAAAAGCATTCACAATCACCAATAGGGTGAATTGCCTCCAATTCTCTTTTAATCCGAGTTTTATTTTGTTGGGCATTTTTTCTTTTCCTTTATCACCAAAATAAAGAATTTTTAAGCAATCGCTTCTCAGCCTAATGCAAAACTACAACTCCTATTTGACTTTCGCTAGTTCCTCCCTCAAGCCACCTACGGATTACACGGACTTGAGTGAGTTGCACCAAGTCTATAGCAAGGACTCCCGTTCTATGCAGTCCGGCTGCACAATGGAGAATGGAGAATACCCGATTGCATACCGTAGCTACGGATTGAAACATCTCCGTGAACCCCGTGAACTCCGTGGCAGGCTCCCAATACCCCTGACCTCATTAATTTGTTTCTCGCGAAGACGCAAAAAAGTCCAGTACCCAAAGATTACCAGCTCCAGAAAAAACATTTACACCCTTTAGAAAGTCCGGATAGTAAGACGCTAAGAAATCCGCGTCCAAGCACGATTGCACTGCAATTGCTACGCCCGCCACGCATCACGCTCATCACACACATCGTCAGAATCACAGATTTCACGGATTTTTGGATTTCACGGATTTTTTTACATGGGTGTCAGCAGGCTAAAGCCTGCTGAGCGTGCAGGCGGGCTAAAGCCCGCCCCGCTTTGACAACAAACATAACAACAAACAAAACACTAAACGCTAAACACTAAACGCTAAACACTAAACAATACCCCCCGCTTCAACCGATTTCACCAACAGACAACAGACAACAGACAACAGACAACAACCTACCTATCCTTCAAATAACTCTTCCAATCCTTATACCTCTTCCCGCCGCTGCTGAGGGGGCTGTTTTTGCGATGATAGTGGCAGACGGCTGCTGCGA
>JALVES010000053.1 GCA_027030635.1 Saprospiraceae bacterium
TTGACGGCATCGGGATTGCCGACTGTGATGCTCGCTTCAATGGTACATCCCAGCGGGTCGGTGATGAGCACGCTGACCGTGCTTCCTCCCTGCAGGTTGTAAGCCGTTTGCGTCGTTTGAGGCGGGTTCGTGTTCCATTGGAATGTAAACTGGCTGAGGTCGGTAACCGGCGTGTTTCCGTAGAAAACTTCAGCAATGGCGGCCGTGCCGTCAAACGCATTGTGGCAGGAGGCTGCCTCCTGAACGAGGTTGGCGCTCAAAGCCTCCGGCTGGCTGACTTCGGCGCTGACGATGGTCTCGCAATCGCTGCCATCGCTTACAGTAACGGTATAATTGCCTGCCGGTAATCCATTGATACTCTGGGTAGTGTCTCCTGTGCTCCAGAGATAAGTTACAGGCGGTGTTCCGGAGTTTATGATGACTGTCAGGCCACCATCGCTGCCTTGGAAGCAGGAAACGTCATTGCCTTCGATCTGTGCCAACAACTGCGGCGGCGCTGTTACTTCGGTCTGCCCCGTGATTTGACAGCCGTTGGCATCGGTAACGCTTACCTGGTAATTTCCGCTGTCTAAGTCTGTGGCTGTGGGCGTCGTTTGGCCGTTGCTCCAGAGGTAGCTGTAGGGCGGCGTGCCGCCGGAGGTCTCTGCCGTAGCTGTACCATCGGGCGTGCCGTCGCAGCTTACGGGCTGGGCGGATGTGCTGAGTTGGAGGGCAGGAGGTTCGCTGACTTCGATGCTTTCTTCGGCGGTGCAGTTGTTGCTGTCGGTTACCGTTACGGTGTAGGTGCCTGCCGTCAGCCCTGTGGCTGTGGGCGTTGTTTGTCCGTCGTTCCAGAGGTAGTTGTAGGGAGCTGTTCCGCCGGAGGCTTGTACAGTAGCCGTTCCGTCAGCGTTGCCAAAGCACAGTGCCTGGGTCATGTTTAGCGAAAGCGAAACAGGCAGCGGACTGCCAATGCTCACCTCTCCGCTGATTTGGCAGCCGTTGCTGTCGGAGATGGTTACGGAATAGCTGCCTTGCGGCAAATTGACGGCCGTTTGGGTCGTTTGTCCGTCTTCCCAGAGGTAGGTGTAGGGAGCTGTTCCGCCGGAGGGCAGAGCCGTAGCGCTGCCGTCGGAGCTGTCATCGCAGGAGGTCATCTGAGCGTTGAAATTGAGCCCCATGGCCTGAGGCGCTGCGATGGTGAAGTTGAGTACTTGTTCGCAACCGTTGGCATCCTGTATGCTTACGGAATAGTTGCCTTGCGGCAAATCTGTGCGCCCGGGTACATTGGGCCCCCCGTCGCTCCAGAAAAACTGATAGCCGGGCGTACCTCCGGAGACGCTGAGCATGGCGCTGCCGTCTGCATTGCCATCGCAGGAGGCATCGCCGGTTTGCAGGTCTATGTCCATGCCGGGAGGGTCTTCCACCAGCACGCTGATGGTGTTGCTACAGCCGAGGGTGTTGGAAACGGTAACGAGATAGGTGCCTGCGCTCAGCCCTGTGGCCGTGGCTGTGGTTTGGTTGCCGGCATTGGCATCCCATTGGTAGAAGAAAGTCCCGGAGCCCCCGCCCGATGCGGTAACGGTAGCCGAGCCGTCGGCATAGCCGAGACAGGTCGGTGGTGTGTAATCGGCGCTCAGGGAGATGGGCGGATTTTGGTCTATGGTGACGGAAGCCGTTTCCATGCAGTTGTTGCTGTCGGTTACCGTCACGGTATAGGTGCCTGCCGGCAAATCAGATGCAGCCTGCAGGGTGTCGCCGCTACTCCAAAGGTAGCTGTAAGGGCCAACTCCGCCACTCACCAGGGCCACGGCTGTGCCGCTGCTGTCGCCGAAGCAGGCCACATTGGAGGCCGTGGTGTTGACGAACATGGGAGGGGGCGCGTCGAGGGTAAAGGTTTCCTGGGCCTGGCAGCCGTTGGCATCGGTGATGGTGAGTGTTGCCGTTCCCGGCGGGAGGTTGGTGGCTATGGAGTCGGTTTGGCCGTTGCTCCAGAGGTAGCTGTAAGGGGGTGTTCCGCCGTTGGGCAGTGCAGCGAGGCTGCCATCCTGGGCGGTGCTGCAGGAAATGGTTTGTTCGAGGCCGATGTTGGCGCTGAGCAACCAGGGTTGGGAGACCGTAACGTCTATGCTGGTTACGCAGTTCACCTGGTTGGTCACGCTGATGGTGTAATCGCCTGCGGGCAGGTTTTCGAACAGGCCGGTGGCATTGGTTTCACTTCCCAGCGTGAAGGTGAAGGGTGCTCCCGTTCCGGTGGCGGTGATTTCAACGCTGCCGCTGCTGTTTCCATAGCAGTCCACATCCTGGATTTGGACGACTTGGGGAATGCCCCCTGTGCAGGGAGGTGTGGTACAGCTACTCGTTGCGGGGAAGCCTCCGCAATTGTCGTTGGCGCGCACAGTGAGGCTGACATCCTGTTCAAAACCCACACAGACCGTATGCGAGAAGGAGCCGCCGTTGGGGGGTATCCAGCTGGCGCCTCCGTCGAGGCTGACTTCGTAGCCGCTTGCTCCGGCGACGGGATTCCAGGTAAAGCTCACGCAGGTGTCGTTGGTGATGCTGCAGGACACTTCCGGCGCCGGCAGAATGGGAATGGTGTTGATGGTGATGGAGTCGAAGACCTCGCAGCCGTAAGAATCATAGGCATGCAGGTAGTAGGTGGTCGTATCCGGTGGCGTGGCAATGGGGTTGGGACAGTCATCGCAGCTCAAGCCGGTGGAAGGCGTCCACTCGTAATAGATTTGATATTCCGGGTAGAAGGTGATGCTCCAGTCGAGCAGCGTGCCGATAAAGCCGAGGGCATCGTCAATGACGAGGAGCTGCCAGGTGCCGTTGGTGGGGTTGTCCTGGGCGCTCCAGAGATCTTCCCAGACACCTTCCGGCAGGAAGTTGCCGGTATAGGGGGCGCCTGAAGCCGGGGGCATGACGTAGTCTATGGGCGTGATGGCATCGGCTGTGAAGCAGGTTTGTATGTAGTCGTCTCCATTGGAGCCGTTGTCAGTGCTCAGCTCCATGAACATGCCGCTGGGCGCCACGAGATAGATGTCTAAGTCGTCTAACCAGTTGTGGTCTATGTTGATACAGACCGATTGTATGACGCCGGGCCCCAACTGAGTGGGCAGCACGCCACCTACTGTGATGGGCGAGTAGATGCTGGTATTAACGGGGTCTATGATATAGTCCTGCGTATTGCTGAAAGTCGGCGGGGGCGGGAGGGGGATGTCTATGGTGCCGTCCAACTGCACCGGTTCGAGCAGGCAAAGGGTGGTGTCGTTGCCCAGCTCGGGCGGAATGAGCTGCGGGTCTTTGATGTATAGGAAGAAGGTGTCGCGGTTGCAGACGTCGCGTTGGATATCTATGGCGAGGTATTCGCTGCCTTCGCTGATGCCGTCTTCGATGCCGTGCAGGACAAGTGTTACGGAGCTGTCGCCGGCGGGGATGAAGACATTGTTGGTGTCTATGAAGTCGTAGTCAATGCCGTTGATGGCATCGCCTATGAGTGAGAAATCTATGGGGTAATCTACTTCGGTGGGCGTCGGCAGTTCGAAGGTTAAAAAGGCATCGGCACAGCCTTCGGTGATGGCACCGTCTAAGCTGGTGGTAACGACTTCTACGTCGAGGGAGCCGGTGCCAAAGCTCTTGGCTTCGAGGAAAACGCCGGAGTCATAAATGCCATCGCCGTTGTCGGCGATGACCAACTTGATGGTGTAGGGCTCGCAGGGCGTAACGACGGCTTCGGCGGTGAGTACGGTGGTGAAGCCGTCATAGACGGGTTGGTTGGAGGAGCCGTTGTTGTCCACATAAAACTGTTCGTTGAGAGGCGGGCAACCGGCTCCGTTTTGGGGGTGCAGGTTGTTGATGGCTACGGGAAGGTTGGTGCCCGGGATGATGGCCAGGTTGATGCCGTTGTTTTCGTAGGGGCCGCTGATGCCCGGGCCGCTCAGGAAAAAGCCGAAGACGTCGTTGAAAGAGGTGCAGGCCCATTCCGGATACTCTTCCGAGGCCCAGATGTAGTTGAACCTCAGGGTGTCGGAAGTGGGGATGAAGGTGATGACGTATTTGGCGGCATTGAAGACCTGATTTGTGGAAATGGCCTGCAGGTCGGGATCGTTGTTGGCCGCGGTGGCGTTGTTGTCGGAGCTGGCGAAGGCATTGCCTACATTGTCCACACCTACGAAAGTACCCGTCTGCGTTACGGCGCCGGTGGTCATGATGATGCCGCGGTCTATGCCGATTTCATCTTCTGCATTTTTGAAGTATCCTACTGCTGTGGGGACGCCATAAAACTGTATGTCAGTTACCTCCACACCCTCCCCGAGGAAGATGTTGCTGATTAAGTTCTCGGGAGTAAAGGGGGCCGTAGCTCCATCGGTAACTTCCAGAGGCTGGGCCCGGAGGGCAGAGGTGCTGATCAATACGGCCATCAGCAGGCCTGTTAGAGATGAAATCTTCATCGGCTTAAAGTGTTTTCAGACTCACACGAACACAGGGAAGTTCCCACTACATAGATACGAGCAAGGCCGGGAATGTGAGGTCTCAAAGCCCGTCTTTGTCCCCTTTTGTCGCTCATTTATCGAAAAAATGCAGTTTCCCCATTTACGGCGCTTATCTTTGCCGGACATCAAAGGTAAAAAATATAGTTCGATGAAAAATTTTTGGAAAATTGTTTTTGGTTCTTGCCTCGGCGTCATCCTCGCCTTTTTTGTTGTAATGGGCATTGGCGGCCTCGTACTTGGCAGGCTGGCAGCTAAGGCAGAGAAGGGTGGCAGCGTAGGCGCCAATACGGTTTTGGTGATGTCTTTCGACAAAGACGTACCCGAATTGACGAACAACCTGGAGCGCCCGCCTTTTGATCTGAGCGAGGACAAAGTGCTGGGCCTTGAAGACATCATCCGCAGCATCCGGGCAGCAGCTGAAGACGACCACATCAAGGGCATCTTACTGGATTTGCCTTTGGAAAACAAGCTTAGCGGCCGGGCCAAATCCCTGGCTTTGCGCCGCGAGTTGGAGGCTTTCAAGAAGAGCGGGAAATTTGTGGTGGCTTACGCCAAATATTATTCCGGGGCAGCTTATTACCTGGCTTCCGTCGCAGATAAAGTCTATATGTCGCCTATGGGTGGTGTGGACTTCCGCGGGGCCGGAGCCGTGCTTCCCTTCTTTAAGGACCTGCTCGATCGGGTAGGCATCAAAATGGAGGTTGCTTATGCCGGCGACTACAAGAGTGCTACCGAGCCTTATCGCTTCAACAAGATGAGCGAAAAGAACCGCGAGCAATTGCGCGAGTTGATAGACGAGCTCTATGCCGTCTATCTGCAGGACATCTCCCGTTCCCGAAACATCCCCGTGCAGGCTCTTCGCGGCATGGCCGACAGCCTGGTTTTTGCCCAAAGCTCTGATTATGTTCGTAGCGGCTTGATAGACGAGGCCATCTATCGCGATGAGCTTTTGAGCAAACTGCGCAATCGCCTTGGCTTAGACGAAGACAAGAAGATACGAACCATCACGCCTGCTGCTTATTTTAAGGCCGAAGGCCCCTTCCGCAAGTTCAACCTCAAGAAGGACCGCATTGCAGTGGTTTATGCAGAGGGCTCCATCATCACGGGCGAAGGCGATCCGGGCCAAATCGGGGATGACAAGTACGTCAAAACCCTGCGCAAGCTGCGCACCAATGATCGCGTCAAAGCCGTCGTCCTGCGCGTCAACTCCCCGGGCGGCAGCGCCCTGGCCTCGGAGCACATCCTGCGCGAGATTCAACTGCTGCGCGAAGCCGGCAAGCCCGTGATCGTCTCCATGGGCGATTACGCCGCCTCGGGAGGCTACTACATCTCCTGTCAGGCCGACAGCATCTTTGCCGAGCCCAATACCATTACGGGCTCCATAGGGGTGTTTGCCATGTTCCCCGTTACGGCAGAAATGTTCAACAAACACCTCGGTATCCACTTCGACACGGTGAGTACGAGCCGCTACTCGACTTCTTTCAACGGCCTTTTCCCCATGAGCGAAGGCGAAAAAGCCATCCTGCAGGAGAGCGTTGATTCCATCTACGAGATTTTCCTCAACCGCGTCGCCACCGGTCGCAACATGACGCGCGATGAGGTACACGCCATCGCCCAGGGCCGTGTCTGGACGGGTGCCAAAGCCCTTGATCTTGGTCTCGTAGATCGCCTCGGCAATCTGGACGATGCCATCGCCGCCGCTGCCAACATGGCCGGCCTCGAAGAATACCGCATCTCGGAATACCCGGGCGTAAAATCCCCTTGGGAAGAGCTGATCGAAAAACTCCAGGGCTCCGGTAGCAAGGAGCTGCGCGCCGAAGTGCTCAAGGCACAATGGGGTGAGATGTACCCTGTGTACGAACAAGTGGAAGAGATTCTGAACGCAAAAGGGCCGCAGATGAGGATGCCGTTTTTGGTGTTGGAGCAGGAGGGGTGATGTTGATGTAATGTTGAGTTTTAACAGTTTTGCTACGACGCGAAGGGGTGCGAAAGACATGTCATGTCTTATAGACATGACATGTCTGGGCAAAACAATGCAATTTCTAAAAACTCGCCACAATACTTCAAACCAATGTTAATTTTCCTCTATCCCGCAGCCCTCATCCTGGCCCTTTTGGCTCTCAGTCTCTGGTTCTATTTTGACGGGCGTAACCGGATTACGGCCTGGCTCAAAGGGCTGTTGAGCGGCTCTGTGCTTTTATATTTACTTTCCCTGCTTGGCTCCGGCCTGAGCGGGGAGGCGCTTTGGGTGACGCTGGTGCGCGACCTCATTCTCCTTGCGCTCATACCTTCGCTGCTGAAGTACTTCAAGGGCGATAGACGCATCTTCTTCTTCAGTCTGTTGCTTACCCTCGTCGTCGTTGCCTGGTACGAGTCGCGTCAGGCAGAGCAGGCGCTGGCTCAGATGTCTGAGCAGCGGCAGGAACCGGCTGTGGGGGATGCTTCCGCAGAGGGCGATACAGAGGACGGCAGCAAGGCAGCAGGCGCAGGCGAACCCGACTGGGAGTATCTCGTTGATATCAGCGAGGGGGTGAGCCCCGACGCGCTCCAACGTTTGGCGAAAGCCTATGGACTGCAATGGCGCAAAGCCTTCGACATGCAGCATCCGGAGCGCACGGACTTAGACGAGTACTACCTGCTCGACTTGCCGGGAGAGCAGGCGGGCGACAGCGAAAAAGCGCAGGAGATTTCCGCTTTGCTGATTGAAGAGGGCCTGGCCGACTGGATAGAGGAAAACGAAAGGGTGCAGATAGGGCCTATTGAAGCCAAATTGCCCGCGCCCCGTCGCCGCGATTACGGCATTGACGACCCCGAATTGCAGCGCCTGTGGGCTTTTGACCTGATGAGCATCAACGAGCTTTACGGCTTTTTGCGCCTGATGCCGATTGAAGCCCGCAAAACGGCGCTCATTGCCATCCTCGACACGGGCATAGACGCCGGGCATGAGGATTTGAAGGAGCAGTACCGCTCCACCAGGCCGGCCTACGACCGCGATGTACGCGAACACGGCACCCATTGCGCCGGCATAGCCGCGGCAGTCTCCAACAACGGCATCGGCATCGCCTCCTTTGCACCTTCGACGGGCTATGTGGAGGTAACTTCCATCAAAGTGCTCAGCGATTATGGCACGGGGCGTCAGAGCCGCATCGTGCAGGGCATACTCGAAGCGGCTGACCTCGGCGCCGACGTCATCTCACTTTCTCTCGGCGGCCCCTCCTCGCCCTCTAAGCAACGGGCGTATGAAGACGCTGTGGCCTATGCCCGCAAAGCCGGCGCCATCGTCGTTGTGGCAGCGGGCAACGACAACCGCAACGCCAAAGGCTACGCCCCGGCAAATGTGCGTGGCGTGATCACCGTCTCGGCAGTGGACACCCTGGGCAACAAGGCTTCTTTCTCCAATACCGTGCAAGACCTGCCGCAGGCCGTGGCAGCGCCCGGCGTGGCCATATTCTCCACCACGCCCGGCGACCACTACAAGGCTTTCAGCGGCACTTCCATGGCCACGCCCTATGTGGCCGGACTCATCGCCCTGATGAAGAGTTACAAACCGGACCTCAGCGCCGACGAAGCCTACCGCATCCTCTACCAAACGGGCAGGGATACGCCGGCGGGCAAACGCACGGGCAGGCTCATTCAGCCGGCAGCCTGTATGCGGGCCCTGTTGAAGCAGTGAGCGGCCTGAAAAATCCGGAAAATTTACGGCAGAAAACGCGTGAAAGCCATCTGCCCGGCAAAGGCTGCCTGCAAAAATTCTTCCCGTTCGCCTTTGAGAATCCACATCTCAACATTGCCGTCGCGACAAATGGCCGCGGCTTCTAATTTGCTGCGCATTCCGCCGGAGCCCTGTTGACTGCCGCTCTCAGACCCATAGGCCAAGACCGCCTCCAAATCGCGCACCTCCGGAATGAGCCGGGCGTCGGCCTTTTTTCGCGGGTCGCCATCGTACAGGCCGTCAATGTCGCTGATGAGGACGAGGAGGCGGGCTTCGAGCAGCACGGCAACCTGCGCAGCAAGGCGGTCGTTGTCGCCAAATTTGATTTCCTCCGTAGCCACGGTGTCGTTTTCATTCACGATGGGCAGGTAGTCGTTGACCAAAAGGGTGTTGAGCGTGGTTCGGGTGTTTTGGCGGGAAGTCTCCTGTTCAAAGTCGGGGTGGGTGAGCAGGCATTGGGCTACGCTGATGTCAAAATCCCGGAAGATTTCGTGGTACATGCGCATGAGCATGGGTTGCCCGATAGCTGCCAGCGCCTGTTTGACGCCTATGCCGGGGCCTCGCGTCATCGCCACTTGCTGGCGCGCGGCTGCAATGGCCCCCGAGCTGACGAGAACAATCCTCCAACTTTTGCGCAGCTTCCTTATCTGGCGGGCGAGGTCTTCCAGCTTGCCGCGCGAAATGCGGTCGCTTCCTTTTGTGAGTGTGCTGCTTCCTATCTTTAAAACCAAAACGGGGCGATGCATATCAGGGGCGGGTTTGTCCGTTTCCAAAAATGTACCATTTGTTGGTGACGAGTTGCTCCAGGCCGAGGGGGCCGCGGTGATGCAGCTTGTCGGTGCTAATGGCCAGCTCGGCGCCCATGCCGAATTGGTTGCCGTCGGTAAAGCGGGTAGAGGCGTTGCTGTACACGGCGGCAGCATCCACTTCATCCATAAATTGTCTTTGCGCTGTTTTGTCTTCTGCGAGGATGAGCGCTGAATGCCCGCCTGAGTGGCGATTGATTTTTTCTATGGCTTTCGCCAAATTTTCGCTTAGCCCGAGTACGATTTTCATGGCGAGAAATTCTTCATCCCAGGCGGGAGCATTTGCCGAAAGGCCGCTTCCAGGGCGTTGCAGCAGTTTGCTCAACTCTTCACTCAACAGTACTTCAACGCCATCGTCTTCCAGTACCCGGATCAGAGCCTCGGCCCGTTGCTTTAAGTCGGGCAGGTTTTTGTCCAACAGTACTTTGTCTAAGGCGTTGCAGGCGCTGATCTTTTGGGTTTTGGCATTGCGGATGATGGGGATGGCCTGTTCCCAATTTGCCGAGGGGTGTATGTAGGCAAAGTTGTTTCCCCGCCCGCTGACGAGCACGGGGCAGCTCGCGTGTTCTTTGACGAAGGCGATCAGCTTTTCCCCGCCTCGCGGTACGATGAGGTCTATCGGGCGGTCGGGTTGCCGGAGAAATGTTTGTATCTGTTCACGCGAAAAATCCAGATAGGTGACGAAATTTTCATCCAGGCCCTGCTCGCGCAAGGCCGTTTGCCAGCAGGCGATCAAAGCCAGGTTGCTGAGGCGGGCTTCTTTGCCGCCTTTGAGCAGAATGCGGTTGCCTGCTTTGAAGGCAATGACGGCAGCTTCTATGGTTACGTCGGGGCGCGATTCGTAGATAATCAGGATGGTACCGAAGGGCGAGCTGCGGTTTTCAATGCTCAGGCCCTGAGGCGAGCTGAAACTGTAGAGCAGTTTGCCAACGGGGTCGGGCATGGCGGCAACCTGGAGCAGGGAGTTGATCATGCCCTCAATCTTTTGCCCGTTCAGCAGCAGACGGTCGTAAATCGCGCGGTCTGCGGGGTCGCATTGGGCGAGATCGCTTTGGTTGGCAAGCAGGATTTCTTCCTGCCTTTCTTCAATCAAGCCGGCAACCCTCCGGATGAGCGCGTTTTTGGTGGCAGTGTTCATGCGTCTTTGCTTTGAAGACGCAAAAATAGGGGGTTATTGGGATTTTTGGCTGTGAATAAAAGTGGAGAGGAACTGCAAACGCAGTTCCTCTTTCTCATTCCACTTCAATCTCTACGCATTTTGCCTGCAATTTTTGGTCTTCACCCACTTGGGTGTAAGCCAAAAGTAAGCGACTTTTGCCGCTGCGCAACAAAATGGGGAAGCCCGATGCTCGCGATGGATTCGTTTTTATCAAACTATGTGTGAGCAAGGCTTCCCCCGATGCGTTGATTTCGCGCAGGCGGATCTCTGCGCCTTCTTCAGTTTTTTCCAACCAGCTGATATAGGCCGTTCCCCGATCCGACAGTTCCACGTCCACGCGGCCGAGGGGATGGCCGTCGTCTATGCGGAAAACGGGGCCAAAGGTCTTGCCGAAATCTTTGGAGAAGATGCACTGCACGCGCGTACTGTCCCCGGCTCCCGTGTACCAGACCATGACCAACTGCTCCTCATCGGCAGCAAGCGCAGGGCCATTGACGGGGCAGCCGGCAATTTTCCAGCGGTCAGGACGAGGAACGAGGGGTGTGCTCCAGGCGTCCCCTTCCCGACGTACCAACGCAATGTCCCGTATCTCTTCAGCGCTGCGGTCGCGGTAAGCAGCTACCAGGCCCGCGGGCGTGAGCACCATATCGGTCTGGCAGCAGTCGCAAGTGCGTTCGTCTAAGCTTTGTGAAGGCTTGACATCTCCCTCAGGGGAAATGGTGGTGGTGCGCAGACTCATGGCGCCGTCTTCACCTTTGGTGTGTCGGCCATCTAACCAGAGTGCCTGTATATCACCCGAAGGCAAAGGGGTGAGCGACACAAAACCGTGCTCGGCCGCTATGCCATCGTCGTTCAAAATCCGCGGTTCGCTCCAGCGCTTTCCGCCATTTGCCGAAAGGCTAAAGGCTATGTCATAATCATAAGTACCCGCTTCGCTTTTTTGCAACCAATAAGCCAGCAGGCGATCCTCCTGCCCGGGGAAAGCAGCCAGCGCAGGAAAATCAGCCCAATTGACGAACCAGTCGCTGCCGCGGGCAATCTCTGCGGCCTCGCCCCATTGGCCGTCTTCTCCCATGGGGCAAAACATCAGAGCATCGGTGCTGTCATCTATGAATTCAATCCAACTGAGATACACCTGCCCGCTTTCGCTGCGGAAAAGGTTGGGCATGCCGCCCTCTTCACAGGGAAAGGGCAGGGGAGTGATGCTAAGTACGCGCCCCGGCCGGCTTTCGTTTTCGCTACAGGAAAACAGGCCAAAAAGCAGGATTAAAAGCGTAGTATTTTTCATGGCGCTCATTTTTTACAAAGTATCCACCACACTCCCACAACTCAACATCGCATCCCCAAAGTAAGGGTTCCTGATTTTTTCATCCGTACTGAGCCAGTCGGCGCCCTGGTTGTCCATGGCCATGGGGCAGTGCTGTTGATAGACTGTCAGGCCATGTATGCCGAAGGCTTTGACGGCTTCTGTGAGGTGGGCGGAGAGGTAGGCAAAGGCCTTGCGCTGCGCTTCGATATCTCCGGAATCGGCGATGGCCCGGGCTTGTTTTTTGCTGCCTTTGAGCAGGTCCATCCAGTACATGTGGGCGTCGCCTTTGAGGAGTTCCATCTTTACTTCACCGAGCCTGTCCAGCACTTTTTGAGCGTGTTCGGCGGCTTTTTCCGCTTCGCCGGCTACCAGCTCGTCTTTGAGGAGGAGGTAGGCCTCTATGACTTTGCCGAGTTGCTCTTTGAAGGCTTCGGGCGTTTGTTCGCGATAGTCGGGCGTGCTTTGTTCTTCGGTCTTTTTCTCTTCGCCTCCGCTTTCTTCCAGCAGGCGGTTCATCATGCTGCTTTGGTTGTTGAGTTGGGCAGCGGCATCAATGGCGAAGGCGCCGTAAGTAACCACCCGCTCACCGGCTTCCAGGCCGCTGAGAATTTCGTACATATCGCCTATGCGCTCGCCCAGCTCCACCTCGCGAAATTCGAAGGCCGGGGCAGGCTCATCGGCCACTTGCACATAGACTACGGAGCGCAGTCCGGTCCAAAGCACGGCGGATTTGGGTACCAGGAGCGCCGTGGAACTTTTGGCGGAAGCCGCCGACAAACTGCCCGTAGCCGGCATGATTTCGCCCTGCACCAGCATTTCGGGCTTGAGCTGTTGGCCCGCGTTGTTGATCTCGGCTCTGACTGCCGTGCTGCGCGTTTTGGGATTGACAAGGGGGTCTATGTAGGAGATGTGTGCCGTGAAGACTTTGCCCGGCAGGGCAGGCGTGCTGAATTGCACTTCCTGCCCGATTTTGATTTTGGGCAAGTCGCTTTCATAGGCATCGAAGACCACCCACACGCGGCTCAGGTCGGCCACTTCATACAGGGGGCTGCCGGTCTTCACGTAATCGCCCACGGAAACCATGCGGCGGGTGATGAAGCCGTTTTGGTCGGCATGAATGGGAAAGCGCTCGATGATGTCGCCACCTTTTTCGAGGGCCTCTATCTGCTCATCGGAAAGCTTCCAGTAGCGCAATTTGTTGCGGGCAGCCTGGAGCAGGGCCGGCTGTGCGGTTTGGCGGGCAGCTTCCTGCAGCTCTCTTTGTGCCGTGATGAGATCGGGGGCGTAGATGTCTGCAAGGCGCTGGCCGCGGCGCACGTACTCGCCGGTGAAGCTGACGTACAGCTTTTCGATGCGGCCGTTGAGATGGGCCGTTTGAGTGCCTATGCGTCGCTCATCCACTTTGATTTTGCCGTCGAGTTTAAGGCCACGGGAAGCGCCTTCTTCAACAGCGCTTTTTCCGCCCACTACAGTGGTCTGTATTTGCGCCAGCTTCACGGCTTCTTCGCTCATTTCCAGGCGAATTTTGCTGCCGGAAGAGGCGCTTTCGTCTAAGGGAATGAGGTCCATGCCGCAAATGGGGCACTGCCCGGGCTCCGGCTGGCGGATTTGCGGATGCATGGAGCAGGTCCAAATGGTCTCCTGCTCTTGCCCGGCCGCTGTTTCTTGATCATGCCGGTGTTCTTCCGTTACCTTGGTTGCCGGTTTTAGCATAAAACCGAGGGCAAAACCTATGAGGAGCGTGGCTGCGAGCCAAATGATGTTCTTTTTCATGTCTGGTGCTTTTTATGCTTTGGTGAGCCTGCCTGTGCGGGCTCTTTTTTTGTGAAGAAGGACTGTTGTTGTTTGGTTTATTGCGCTTCGGGTATGAAGCGTTCCAATTTGGCTTTCGCCAAATGACTTTGCACGAGTGCGTGCAACAGCATGCGTTCGTACTGTATCAATTGATTTTGCAGGCGGATGATTTCGTCTAAGCCCGAGCCCTTGCTGCTGTACGAGGCTGTCAGCAGTTCGATGGTGGATTGGGTGGTCTTGTGCAATTCGGTGTAGAGCTCGCGGCTCAGCCTGGCTTCTTCGTATTCGGCCAGGGCGGCAGAGATTTCTGCTTCAAATTGGTAGAGCGCCTGGCTTTTTTGGTCTTCGAGGGCCGCTATTTTGTAGGTTTCCTCTCGCTCTTTGGCGCCGTATTTTTTGCGGTAAAGCGGGAGGCTGATGCCGGCACGGGGCATGATCACATCGCGTCCGTTACCCTGCGGGTCGGCATCGTTGCGCTGCCCGATGAAGAGGTAGTCCAGGCCGAGGACGATGTCGGGGCGGGCGGCCAGTTCGTTGATTTCGAGGGCGCGGCGGCTGGCTTCCTGCTGTTGGCGCAGGGCTTCGAGATAGGGGTGCTGCTGCAGAAACTGAGGCGATTTCAGGCTGTCGCCGTTGAAAGGCAGCACGGCAAAGTCCAGGCTGTCCACGATCTCAAGCGGGCTGTCCGGCGGGCGGGAGAGCAGGGCGTTGAGCTGTGCGAGAGGCGCTTGTTCGCGTTGGGGGAGCAGTTCCAGTTCTTTTTCGAGACGGCTGATTTCCAATTGGATGCGCAGCACTTCGCTCATTTCGGAGCGCCCGTTTTCCAGTCGGGCCAGGCTGAGGCGCTCTAAGCTGTGGTAGAGCTCCAACTGTCGTTCCAGCAATTCCCGCGTGCGGTAGAGCTCGTAGTACTGCAGGAAGCTGCGTTTGACGAAAAAAGTCAGATTCAGCTTGCTGTTTTCCCACTGGTAGTAGGCCGCCATGGCCTGGCTTTCCGCTTGTCCGGCCTGGGCATCCAAGCTCTTTTGCCAGGGGATTTTCTGGCTGGCTCCGACTTTGACCCACTGGGGCCCGAGTCGGGTTTCTATGGGCAGGGGAGCGATGCCCAGATTGAGTTGGGGGTCCGGCCATTCAGAGAGCTGTTGGGGCTTTTCGGCTTTCGCCAAATATTGCCGATAGCCCGAGCGCAATTGCAGATTCTCCCGCTCGGCCCTTGCCACCAGGCTGTCGAGCGGCTGGGCCTGCATGAAGACCGGCAGCGCGAGCAACAACAGCAGGGGAGCGCTCTTGCGGAAGAAGCCCGTCCCACTGCTTGCTTTGAGTTTCATCTCGTGGTACCAGGAATAGAGTACAGGCACGGTAAACATGGTTATGGTCTGGAAGAGCATCCCTCCGAAAGAGGGCAGCGCCATGGGCAGCATGATGTCTGCTCCCCGCCCCGTAGAGGACAAGACCGGCAGCAGCGCCAGGATGGTCGTGGCCGTCGTCATCATGGCCGGTCGCACGCGCTGTTTTCCGCCTTCCACCACGGCTTCGCGGATGCCTTCGATGGTATCGGGGCGATTCTTCTTAAAGCTGTCGCGCAGGAAGGTGGCGACCAACACGCCATCGTCGGTGGCGATGCCAAACAGCGCCAGAAAGCCCACCCACACAGCCACGGAGAGGTTGATGGCCTGCATCTGAAACAGCTCGCGCATGGAGACGCCAAAGAGGTCAAAATTCATGAACCAGTCCTGGCCGTACAGCCATATCAGTACGAAGCCGCCCGAAAAGGCGATGAATACGCCGGAGAAAATCATCGTCGCTACCGGCACGGACTTAAACTCGAAGTACAGGATCAGGAAGATGATCATCAGGGCAATGGGCAGCACAATGCTGAGGCGCTTGCTGGCGCGCACCTGGTTTTCGTAATTGCCGGCAAAGCGGTAGCTCACGCCCGGAGGCAGGGTGAGTTCGCCCGAGGCGATTTTTTCCTCCAACAATTTCTGTGCGTTGTGGACGACCTCCACTTCGGCGTATTCGGGCTCGCGGTCGAAGAGCACATAGCCGATGAGGAAGCCGTCTTCGCTCTTGATAGACTGGGGGCCAGCTTCGTAGCGTATTTCGGCTACTTCACTGAGCGGAATTTGGTTGCCTGCTGCCGTGCGGATGTAGATTCGTTTGAGGATTTCCGGGTCATCGCGCAACTCGCGGGGGTAGCGCAGGCGTATGGCGTAGCGTTCGCGTCCTTCCACGGTTTCGCTCATTTTCATACCTCCCACGGCGGCCTGAATGTTGCGCTGAACCTGACTGATGGTCAGCCCATAGCGGGCGAGCTGTTCCCGCTTGATGTCTATGAGCAGATAGGGCTTTCCGATGATGCGGTCGCTGAAGACCGAGGCGTCTTTGATGCCATCCACTTCGCGCAGCCACTTTTCGAGTTCTAAGCCGAAGGCTTCAATGTCTTTGAGGTTGGGGCCGCGCACTTTGATGCCCATAGGCGCCCGCATACCCGTTTGCAGCATGACGAGGCGGGTTTCTATGGGTTGCAGCTTGGGCGCCGAGGTAACTCCCGGCAGTTTGGTGGCCTTCACGATTTCATTCCAGATGTCATCGGGCGTTCGGATGTGGTCGCGCCATTGGCGGAAGTATTGGCCGTGAGGGTCGGGGATGAGCTGGCCCTTTTCATCGCGCAGGTATTCGCCCTTTTCATCCACTTTAAAGCGCAGGCGGTGGCCGTCTTCATCGGTTTTGTATTCCGACTTGTAAAGGATGACGTTTTCGTACATGGAGATGGGCGCGGGGTCTAAGGGACTTTCCACCCGCCCCAGTTTGCCCACCACGGTTTCCACTTCGGGGATGGCATTTACGGCCATGTCCAACAGCTTCAGGTCGCGCAGGTTTTCCTCCATGCCGGAGTGGGGCATGGAAGTTGGCATCAAGAGAAAGGAACCTTCACCCAGCGAGGGCATGAACTCCTGCCCTGTATGGCGAAAGACGTTGTAGCCCCCGATGATAAGCGCTATGGGGAAAATCAGAAAGAGCAGCTTATACCGCAGGCAAAACCGCAGTATGCGTTCGTAAAAGTAGATGACCAGCCAG
>JALVES010000054.1 GCA_027030635.1 Saprospiraceae bacterium
CCAATGCCATCTCCCTCGATGTAGGGAATGATGGGATCGTTGGGAACGGTGAGTTTTCCGTCAGTCAGGGTTATTTTACTTCCTTGCATGGCATTTATTTGGTTAGTTGAATAGGCTTTCGGCAAGCTCAAGCGGCCTTTCGACAAGCTCAAGGCGCAGCAAAGGTAGGAAATTTAGCGGGAAAAGCAGGCTTCATCCTGCCTCGAGACTCTACTGCTCCGGCCACTTACGGGACTCGCCGTGAAAAATACGTACCTTTGTATCCAAAATCGAAGAAAAGCAAGTCATGCCCAACGAGATTTTAGACCCGGAGGGGAAGAGCTTTACCCCGGAAGAGAAGCAGATAGAACGGGCGCTCAGGCCCAAGATGCTCAGTGATTTTCACGGGCAGCCGCAGATTGTGGAGAATCTGAAGGTCTTCATCCAGGCGGCCCTGGGGCGGGGCGATGCCCTGGACCACGTCTTGCTCAACGGCCCTCCCGGTCTGGGCAAGACCACGCTCTCCTACATCATCGCCAACGAGCTGAACACCAATCTGAAGATGAGCTCCGGCCCCATACTCGAAAAACCCGGCGATCTGGCCGGCCTGCTGACCAATCTCGAAGAGGGCGATGTGCTCTTCATAGACGAAATACACCGCCTCAACAACGTGGTGGAGGAATACCTCTACTCCGCCATGGAGGACTACCGCATAGACATCATGATTGACAGCGGGCCCAATGCGCGCAGCATTCAGCTTTCGCTAAATCCCTTCACGCTCATCGGTGCGACCACCCGCATGGGCCTGCTCACAGCGCCTATGCGCGCACGCTTTGGCATCACCTGCCATCTGGATTACTACGATGTGGAGACGCTGTACAAGATCGTGCTGCGCTCCGCCAAAATCCTCGAAGTGGAAATTGACGAAGCCGGCGCCCGCGAAATCGCCTGCCGCAGCCGCGGTACGCCCCGCATCGCCAACGCCCTGCTGCGCAGAATGCGCGACTTCGCCCAGGTCAAAGGCAATGGCACCATCACCTTAGACATCGCCAAAATGGGCCTCAAAGCCCTCAACGTAGATGAATACGGCTTAGACGAAATGGACAACCGCATCCTCTCGGCCATCATCCATAAATTCGGCGGAGGCCCCGTAGGCCTCAACACCCTGGCCACAGCCGTAGGCGAAGAAGCCGGCACCATAGAAGAAGTCCACGAGCCCTTCCTCATCATGGAAGGCTTCGTACAACGCACGCCCCGCGGGCGCATCGCCACACCCAAGGCCTATGAGCATTTGAATGTGGAGCGGCCGGGGAGATTGTTTTGAGTTGACAGATTAAAGTTTAGTGTTTAGTGTTTAGCGTTTAGTGTTTAGTGTTTAAAGTTTAGCGTTTAGGAAGTGGTTTGAAGGAAGCCCCGCGAGCCGACCTTCGAAAATGGAAAATGGAGAATTGAAAATTGAAAATGGAGATGCTCTCTCCGTGCATACTCCGTGAACGCCGTGAACTCCGTGGTGAGTTATGTTTCTCGCTAAAACGCTAAAAGCTTCTTTCCCCTGCAACCCTTATTTCAGCGGCATAAAGTCGTTTCCTTTTCATCCCGAGGATTAAAGACGCTAAGAGGACCGTATGCAAGCATGATTGGGTTGCAATTGTTACGTTCGTCACGTTCATTACGTTCACCACGTTTGTTACGTTTGTTACGTTTGTTACATCCATCACAAAAAACTGCTAAACACTAAACCAACAATACACGATACACAATAAACGATAAACCGCTTCCACCGATTTACCCGATTCAACCGCTTTCACCGCTTCCACCCTCCCTCGTCAGAATCACGGATTGCACGGATTTTGGGATTGCACGTTTTTTTAGTTGTGCTTCGATTGCTATTCGGGGTGGTAGAGAGGGTGTGGGTATGCCGAAACATAAAAATGTCCAACATTTGGAGACAGGATCACCCTTCAACAATATTACTGGCCAACACCTAAAAACATCTCACACTCTATAAAACGCCAATCATAGGTAAACTCCAAAAAGAATAGATATCCAGGCCCCCATCCTTCCACCGTCTCATTCCGAATAGAAATTAGTCTTTTTTGAGCGTCCTCAATTGAAATATAGTTAACCATAACTTTTTGAGAATCGCAATCGTAGTAACCCATAGAAAATACATGGTCATCATACAATAAATAAAAAATTGTCTCATAGCCTACTTCTGGATTAAAACCCGGCCCCGGATAAGACAACACAATAAGAATGGAAACATCATCCTTCCTAAAGGAAACATCACTTTTCAAACTATCAACTACAGGAACAACTTCCTTAATTTTAAAAAAGGAAAATTCATCCTCTAAAGCCTCAATCAAGATCGACCTCTCTGTAACTTGAACCATGCCACTATTACTATTATCAATTTTTTCAAGTACACAATACCTATAAGACTTCTTTATATAAAGAAATATGTCCTCTACACTCCTTTCCCTTGATAATGAAAAACAAGAGCAAATCAAAGAAAAAGATATGTAAAACATAATTTTTTTCATGATATTATTTTTCATCATCCGACAATGGGGCAATATAACGATCTGGCAAGTTATTTTCCTGAAATAACTCCCGATCTTCTTGCTGCGTAATATACTCCTGGTTTGGCACCCTATCATTCAGACAAAGTTACAAAAAGTCAAGAAAAAGTTCATTGCTCGCAATTTTGCTTTGCAGTAGAGTATCCTATGTGCTGCGAAGGCCTGCTTTGTAAAATCACTTGCTCCCAAGCCGCAACGGTTTTTGCCTCAAGGGGCTGTTTATGCCTGAGAGCAGGCAAGTTCCTTGTTCACTTCCCCACTCCTTAGTTTTATTCACATATAAAACAAGATGTCCCTTGCCACACAGAAATGCCTCTGGATTTAGGGTCATAATTTAATCCGAAGAAGTGATTATAATCCAATGAAGCCTTAAAGTCAATGATATCTCCATTAATTATCACCAGAAGATGAACATTATTCTGATCAATTTCATCTATTTCCTGTATTTCAGAAAAATATGGCATATCATCTAGGAAGATTTTTATGCGGCCATCATGCTTATAACAGGTAAAATAGATATTCGTACAACCATTATTTGCAGTATTTGCAATCACCCAAGGGGTAGGCAAGGTATAATCCGGAAAAGTGTCTGCACCTACAACAAATCGAACTGTGTCTAAAGAAAATCCATCTTGTAAATGAATGTGCCAAATTATGTTATCGCCACAGATCGGGTCAAACTCATTATTTTTTTCAATCGGCATGTTTACTTGGTTTGAAACACAGTGGATATTGCACGCCAACAACACCACTAAAAACAACAATATCCAATAAATATTGTAACTTAAACACTTCATTGCTTTCGTGGTAATTGTTGTTTTTTCAAAAGTGAAGAATATCGGAATATGTAAACTGGGCTATCTGTTTTTAAATCTCCCCACTGCGTATCAGCCCCTCCAACATCCTCCCTGTTTAGTTTTCCATTTTGATAATCACTTACAATGTGAAGAATTTGGGATTCCAAAATGGTAGTTCCTTTAAGGCGAGAAAGGAAAGGTCCTGGCAGCATTAAATTCCCTGCTAACGGATTATTATTTTTCACTAAGTCTGGATTCGGAAACATGGGTGTTAACGCAGGTTTATTCTCTACAGATGATCCCAAAACATGAGGTAATCCCATTGTATGGCCCACCTCATGAGCAGCCGTTATAGCAATATTAGGAGACCCTACATTGACTAACGCATCAAAGCCATTTAAGTGAGTGCTACTACCATAAGACAATTCACCACCTTCATATTGATAGCCATCTTTAACCAAACGAATTGTGCTCTCCCTTGTCCTACCTTTACCCCTTGGAGATTTTCCTATTCTCAATTTAACTTTCATTCGCCAAGTACGAGTACCTTCACTCCCTGAAAATGATAACTCAGTTTGAGATTTAATCTGCCTACGCAATTGTCTCATTTCTTTTCGTGACATTTGGCCAGTTTCATCAATCAAAACTCCCCTATACTTAATCCGAATTTTTTCACGCCCCTTTTTTCTGATCCTAATTTTGAGTTTTACATCCCTCCCATCCGGATCCATCATCAACACCGGATTATCCAATCCATAGTTATACACCGACCACCCATAATACTTCTCCGCCAAAGGATCAATCTGCCCCCACCTGCCAATACTCGCATCATACCATCTCGCCCCACAATCCATCCACTCCAGCCCCAAGCCACTCTCCAGCTCCTTCCCATTATACAAAATTGGAACAGGTATTTTCAAAGTCGCCCGTACTCGCTTTCGAGACGGCGCGGGGCAAATTTAAGAAATTTTAGTGATTTCCCGGCACAAATTTCATTGATTCTGCCGATTCTATGGCAAACGGCCTCCCTTCTTTTGAATATCGAATGTCGATTAACGATTTTTGATTTTTGATTTGAACCCAACGAAAGGATCGGGGTGCTGACGTAAGGAAGACCCCCGAGCCGGCCTTCGAAAATGGAAAATGGAGAATTGAAAATTGAAAATGGAGATGCTCTCTCCGTGCATACTCCGTGAACGCCGTGAA
Source organism: Saprospiraceae bacterium (assembly GCA_027030635.1). Lineage (GTDB taxonomy): Bacteria > Bacteroidota > Bacteroidia > Chitinophagales > Saprospiraceae > WGBN01. Next base: position 4,565 of record JALVES010000054.1, read on the forward strand.
CTCCGTGGTGAGTTATGTTTCTCGCTAAAACGCTAAAAGCTTCTTTCCCCTGCAACCCTTATTTCAACGCATAAAGTCGTTTCCTTTTCATTTCGAGGATTAAAGACGCTAAGAGGCTCGTATTCAAGCACGATTGGGTTGCGATTGTTACGTTCGTCACGCGTCACGTTTGTCACATTCATCACGTTCGTTACGTTCATCACGTTCATCACGAAAACCCACTAAACACTAAACCAACGATAAACGATACACGATAAACCGACTCCACCGATTTACCCGATTCAACCGCTTTCACCAACTTTACCGATGAAGCTCGGATAGAAAAATCCGTGTAATCCAATAAATCTGTGTAATCCGTGATTCTGACAAAAAGTTAAAATACTTCCTGACAATCAACCTGCCCACCATATTCATCCCAACACTCCCAATCATCTTGCCTGACCCCTCTCACATAGGTGCCTTTGGCTTTCAATTGCCCCGATGGGTAATAATAGTGCCATAAACCATCTTCTCTGCTATCAATAACATCACCAACGCT
>JALVES010000055.1 GCA_027030635.1 Saprospiraceae bacterium
TGTTCCAGTTGTTTGCGAGGGCCTTTTCGAAGAGGATATTGAAAACAAAGTTTTCGAAGATCATCCCCATATTGACGGGAGGCTCCAAGCGTCCGGCAAGGTTTAAAGCGTAGTTGCGCAGGCCGGTTTGGGAAGACAGTTGGCTGAAGTTCACAGGATTGCCAATTTTGTCGGCCAGTAATCTAATCATCAATGTAAAGGCGTCGGGACGGGAAAGGGAGAGCAGAAAGGTGATGTCGCGTTCCAGATAGCTGTGATGATGGTGATCTCTTTTTCATAGAGATGTGTTGCGATTTTCTCGTATATTTTTCGCTTGATTTTCATTTTAGTCCGAGATTTTCGAAAGCAAAGGTACGAAATTCTCGGGTTAATTGGTGAAAGTGGTGGAAGTGGTGAAATCGGTGGAATCGGGGGAATCGGTTGTCTGTTGTCCGTTATCCGTTGTCGGTTAAACAACGAAAGGATCGGGGAGCCGGCCTTTTAAGCCAGCCTGCCGGGTAAACTTTTTTAGTAAACTTAGGTTTACTATTGAGGTAAACCTTGCTGTCTATGCTGTCTGTGTCCAAAGAAGATTTTTTAAAGGCTGTGTATAAGCTGGAGGAAGAAAGCCATGCTCCCGTGCTGTTGAGCGCTGTGGCGCGTTATCTGCAACTGTCTAAGGCTGCTGTGGGCAGCATGAGGAAGAAGTTGGAGGGAGAGGGGCTGCTAAGCTATTCGCGTGGGAAGGGTATTCGCCTTTCGGCAAATGGGAGGAAGCTGGCTTTGCAGGTGCTTCGCCGGCACCGGATTTGGGAGACCTTTTTGGTGGAGGTGCTGGGTTTTCCCTGGGAGGACGTTCATGCCGAGGCGGAGCGGCTTGAGCACTACAGCTCGGAGGCGCTGATTGCGCGCATGGATGCCTATCTGCTGCATCCGCGCTTTGACCCCCACGGTCATCCCATTCCCGACAAAGAAGGCAGGATGCCGGAGATCTGTGGCTTATTGCATTTGGCGAAAGCCCAAAGAGAAAAAACTTATGAGGTGGCCCGCGTCAATGATTTGGACGAGCGTCTGGTGCAATACCTCGGAGAGATAGGCCTGAGCCCGGGGAAAAAACTGGAGGTCTTGGAGCGGTTTGACTTTGACGAGTCGGTGCAGGTGCGAACGGAGAAAGGAGTTTACCTGCTCAGCTCGAAGGTGGCTAACGAAATACGCATTTGCGAAACGACATGAGTGTGTGGATTAAAATATTGATGTTGTCGGGGCTTTTGCTCGTTCCCCTGTTGGTGTTTATGCCGGAGAAAGGGTTGTGGACGCGTTGGAGGCGCAGGCGGCAAAACATGTTGCGCGTGTGGATGGAAGATGCTCTGAAGGCTTTGTACAACTGCGAGTACAAGGGCATCTCCTGCGATGTCGGAGGTTTGGCCGGGCGGCTCGGTATTTCCCAGGATCGGGTTTTGCAGGTATTGCAAAAATTGCGGGATCAATCGCTGGTGAAAACAGAGGGCGAGCAGGTGTTGCTGACGCGCCTCGGGCGCAGCTATGCCCTGCGCATCATTCGCATTCACCGGATATGGGAGAGCTATCTGGCCAATGAAACCGGCATGGCAGAAACCGACTGGCATCGCCTGGCAGACCTGAGGGAGCACGAGCTCAGCATGGAGGAAGTCAATGCCCTGGCCGGGCGCCTCGGCAATCCCGTTTTTGACCCCCACGGCGATCCCATTCCTTCGGCTACGGGCGAATTGCCACGGCCTAAGGGCATGCCGCTCAGGGATTTGCCGGAAGGCAAAGAAGGCATCATCATCCATCTCGAAGACGAGCCTCCGGAAGTTTATGCCCAGCTCGTCGCCATGGGGCTCTACCCCGGTATGGTCGTGCGCATGCTCGAAAAAGACGACAAGCGTCTGCGCTTTGAAGCTCATGGAGAAGAGCTGTTGCTCGCTCCGCTGCTTTCCTCCAATGTTACGGTGCGGGCGCTTGAGGAGGAAGACCGCGTTTTTGATGCGGGTTTGAGCTTGTTGGAAGTGCCGCTCGGAGAAGAAGTGGAGGTAGCAGGTATTTCGCGGGCCTGTCGCGGGCAGCAGCGCCGGCGTCTGATGGACCTTGGCATTGTGCGGGGCAATCACATCAAGCCCCTGTTTAGGGCTCCGGGAGGGGAGCCCACGGCTTATGATGTGTTGGGAGCAAGCATAGCATTGCGGGAAGAACAGGCGAAGCACATTTTCGTAAAACGGATTCAAAATGACAAATAGCGAATGCAAAAGCTGTCCGGTGCATCACGAAGCGCATTTGCGGGCTCTGGGTATTGACATGAGCCGGTACGACTTTGTGGTGGCTCTGGCGGGCAATCCCAACACGGGCAAGAGCACGCTTTTCAACGCTTTGACCGGCTTGCGGCAGCATACGGGCAACTGGCCCGGAAAGACCGTGGCGCGGGCTGAGGGCGCTTTTGCATTTGGCGAAAGCCGATATAAAGTGGTGGATTTGCCGGGTACTTACTCCCTGCTTTCCACCAGTACGGATGAGGAAGTGGCTCGCGATTTCATCCTCTTTGGCAAGCCCGATGTAACGGTCATTGTGGTGGATGCCACGCGCCTGCAGCGGAGTTTGAATCTGGTGTTGCAAATCCTGGAAATTACAGACCGGGCTGTGCTTGCGCTCAACCTCATGGATGAAGCCGGGCGCCATGGAATTGAGGTGGATGTGCGGGGGCTTTCTAAGGCTTTGGGCGTGCCGGTAGTGCCTATGGTGGCCCGCTCGCGCGAAGGTTTGCCGACCCTGCTGCAGATGATTGATGAGGTAGCTACGGGCGCATATCGCTGCAAGCCGCGCCGGCTGAAGATGGAACGGCGAGTGGTGGAGGAAATGGTGTGCAGTCTGGAGGAAAAGCTGGCAGAGGTGTTTCCGGGCGTTCCCAACCTGCGTTGGGTGGCTTTGCGCCTGCTGGAAGGCGATCAGAGCATGATGGAGGCGGTGAGCGAGGGGCATTTGGGCGCTTACGAGGCTTTGCCGGAGAGCGAACCCGAGGAGGTGCTTGCCCTGGCTCAGGAACTGCGCTGGCAGTTGGGCACGGATTTTCACGATGAGCTGATGGAGTCCATTTTCAGTGAGGCGGCAAAAATTGCAGGCAAAGTGGTGCGCATGGAGGGAAAAAAAGAGGCCTTTAGCCTGGACCGTGCCATAGATCGCGTGGTTACGAGCAGGCTGTGGGGCTTTCCGATCATGCTGGGTTTGCTGGCGCTGGTGTTTTGGCTGACGATTGTGGGGGCCAATTATCCCTCGGCCATGTTGTCCGGCTTGTTGGTGGAGCGGGGGCATCCCTTTTTGCGGGATTTGTTTTTGAGTGTGGGGGCGCCTGCCTGGTTGACGGGCCTGTTGATAGACGGCGCTTATCTTTCTGCGGCTTGGGTGGTGAGCGTGATGCTGCCTCCCATGGCGATTTTCTTTCCGCTGTTTACGCTTTTGGAGGATTTTGGTTATTTGCCGAGGGTGTCTTTCAACATGGACCGTTTGTTTAAGCGTGTGGGCGCTCATGGCAAACAGGCTTTGACGATGAGCATGGGCTTTGGCTGTAATGCGGCGGGCGTGGTGGCCACGCGGGTCATTGACAGTCCGCGGGAGCGTCTGATTGCGATCATCACGAACAACTTTGCGCTTTGCAACGGGCGCTGGCCTTTGCAGATTCTTCTGGCGACGGTTTTCATCGGCGCTGTGGCGCCTGCGCATTGGGCGGGCGTAATCAGTGCTGCGGCGGTAGTGGGTGTGGCGGTGTTGGGCATTTTGTTTAGCCTGGCTGTTTCCTGGGCTTTGTCGCGCACGGTGTTGAAGGGCGAGGCTTCGGCTTTTTCGCTGGAGTTGCCTCCTTACCGGCCGCCTCGTTTTTGGGAGACGCTTTACACTTCCTTTATTGAACGCACCTTGATTGTGCTTTGGCGGGCAGTGGTTTTTGCTTTGCCTGCGGGCATGGTGATATGGCTGCTGGCGAATGTGCATGTGGGGGGCTTGCCTTTGGCAGAGCATTTTATCAGGGCAGCAGACCCTGTGGCCATGATTTTTGGCTTAAACGGCGTCATTCTGCTGGCCTACCTGGTGGCCATTCCGGCCAATGAGCTGGTCATCCCGACCATCCTCATGCTGACAGTGATGCATCTCGGCATGGAGGGTGTGGCTCCGGGGCAGGGGGTGTTGTTTGAGTTGGAAGATGCGCAGGGCATTGCCGAGATATTCACTGCCGGAGGCTGGACGCTGCTCACGGCGGTGAATGTGATGCTGTTTAGCCTGTTGCACAACCCCTGCTCGACTACGATTTACACCATCTACAAAGAAACCGGCAGCGCCAAATGGACGGCGCTGGCTACCTTTCTGCCCATAGGGCTGGGATTGTTGGTTTGCCTTTTGGTGGCTTTGGTAGCGGGGTGATGAGGAAAGTTTTGTATATTTGCTTATAAAGAGCAGATATAAAGTGTATGGAAGAACAAAAAGACATTCGCTGGGTGCAGCGATTGGGTAATTTCAATAAGGCGCTGGCAAAATTGACAGCCGCTATAGAGCATATAAAGGCCTCTTATTATTCGCAGGGCGAATTTGATCAATCCAGGCTCAAAGAAGGAGATGATATTGTGATAGAGGGAGTCATTCAGCGATTTGAGTACACGCACGAATTGGCTTGGAATGTAATGAAGGATTTTTTGGAGTCAAGGGGGAGCACAGCTTTTTATGGCTCAAGGGATGCCACCCGGGAGGCATTTCAAAAAGGCTTGATTGCAGATGGGGAGGTTTGGATGGAGATGATCAGAAGCAGGAACCAGACTTCGCATACTTACAATGAAGAAACGGCCTTAGATATTTTTGTAAAAGTTTTGGAGGTGTATTATCCTGCTTTTTTGGCTTTCCAACTTACTATGGAGAAGCTTAAAGAGCAGGAGAGGTCTTCATAATCATAGCGTATGCCCTACGGATTGAAAGATAAGCAAATTTCAGCCATCCATTCGGTTTTTTCGCGCTATCCAGAGGTGCGGAAAGCCATTCTTTATGGCTCTCGTGCTAAAGGGAATTATCGCAGGGGTTCTGATATTGACCTGACTTTGGTCGGAGATGCATTGGATTTGACCATATTGTTTAAAATAGAAAATGAACTGGACGACTTGTTGTTGCCGTATAAAATAGACCTCTCTGTTTTTTCCGGCATAGAGAATCCCGAATTGCTGGGCCACATTGAGCGTGTGGGTAAAGTTTTTTATTTGGCTGATAACTATAAAATACATGTAGAAAAACAGTAGGAGGGCTGAGGTGTGTTAGCTTTTGGATGCCGGAGAGGTGTTTAACAAAAAATCTGCCAAAGGCTGTATATGTATGGTTTTGCCCTCTCGCCTTAGTGTACGTTTTTCGTAGAGGGTGATGAGGCTGCTTTCTGAGATGTTGAGTTGTTTCATGGCAGAGAAGAGGCTTTCCGTTTCCCGCTGAAAGGTGTTGGGTTCGTCTATGGATAGTGCGACATTGATGAGGTATTCATCTTCTAAGAAGAAATCCACTTCTCTGCCGTTGCTGTAGTAGAAGGGCTGTTTGCCTCTGCGTTTTAATTCCAGAAAGACGAGATTTTCCATGACTCTGCCCTTGTCGGCAGAGACGGACATGGCATGTCTGAAGGCGGGGTCTATGGCATAGACTTTGCGCGGGTTGATGGCTTGAGCCCTCAGGGAGCGATTCCAGACACTTACCTGAAAGAGTACGAAAGCCTCTTCGAGGTAGGAGATGTATTCCAAGACGGTATTTTTGCTTACGCTAAATCCACGGGATCGCAGGTCGTTGTAGGTTTTGGTATAACTCAGCCGGTTGGAGATGTTGTTGAGCAGATATTTGAGGAGGTATTTGAGCAAGGCCGGGTTTTTGATGTTGAATCGCTCTGTGATGTCGCGATACAAGACCAGGTCCAGATATTCCTGGATGGTGGGTTGATGTATTTCCTGTGGCAGAAATATCAGCTCGGGGAAGCCGCCTTGTTGCATGTAGCGAGTCAGCCAGTGGTTGAGCAGCGCTTGCCCTTTGGAGGTGTTAACGTCCGGTGAGATGCTGTTGAAATCCAAAAATTCGCGAAAACTCAGAGGCAGGATTTCGTAAGACAGGGTGCGTCCGCGCAGGGAAGAGGCTATTTCTCTGCTGAGGAGTTTTGATGAGGAGCCGGTTACAAAGAGCTGACAATTTTCCTGATCGTGTACGCGTCGTATGAATTTTTCCCAATGCCGGACCTCTTGGATTTCATCGAAAAAGAACCATACTTTTTTTTCTTTGTTGTCGGGGTACATTTCGTAATATGCCTGGAGAAGGACGTCCAAATCACTTAATTGTATGGGAAATAACCGGTCGTCTTCAAAGTTGACATAGACCAGGCGTTCTTTGGGGATACCTTCTTCTCGCAGTTGTTTGATGAGTTCGAACAGCAGGAAGGTCTTACCTGCTCTGCGGGGACCTGTCAGGCTTATTACCTTAGGCAATGCCAGGGGTATGTCGTACTTTCTGGGCAGTACATGAGATAGATCCCGTGTAAAGAAATCGGCTATGATGCGTTTGTATGCTTCCTTTTTATCCATTGCGATTTCATTTTGTGGTGCAAATATACGATTTATCCCTGTATGGAGGGATAATATCCCAAAATTAATCCCTTCGTGCAGGGACACTTTGGTTCTTTTGCATCAAGTCAATCTCCGATCCCCGAGCTGGAGCCAAAGCGGAAGATCGGGGAGCGGATTTTTGAAGATTCGCTTATCCTATGGGGCCGGCTCGGGAGGCAGCCAATAGGGACATGATAGAACGCGGGCTTCGGCAAACTCAGCCTGACAGATGACGCGGACTTCGGCAGGCTCAGTCTGAAGGTTTTCGCGGATTTCGGCAGGCTCAATCTGACAGATTTTTAAGCCGGTTCAACTTGACAATCTGTTTTCCAAAGGAGGCAGGTAGCCAAAAACTTAATGAACCATTGATTTCAAAAAAAATTGTATTTTGCGCAAGCAAAATTTATTTAAAAGAAAAACCCACTTGGTATGAACGTTTTCGAGCAACGCCCCTGGCTGAAGAGCTATCCCAAAGGCATTCCGGCAAACATAGATGCTGATCAGTACGAAACCCTGGTAGAACTGTTTGAAGAAACTTTTGCCAAATACAAAAATCAGCCCGCCTTTTCGAACATGGGCAAGACGATTACTTTTGCCCAATTGGACAAAATGTCGCGGAATTTTGGCGCTTACCTGCATTCGCGGGGCCTGAATCCGGGTGACAAAATCGCCCTTATGATGCCCAACATGCTGCAGTACCCCATTGCGCTTTTCGGCGCTTTGCGGGCGGGGCTGGTAGTTGTGAACACCAATCCGCTCTATACGCCGAGGGAGATGCATCATCAGTTTACGGATTCCGGCGCCAAGGCCATCATCATTGCCGAAAACTTTGCGGCCAATCTGGAAAAAATACTGCCCGACACTTCCATCAAAACCATCATCCTGACGAGCATAGGAGAAATGCTGGGCCTGAAGGGCGTGTTGGTCAATTTTGTAGTGCGTCGTATCAAGAAGATGGTGCCCAAATACAACTTGCCCAATACGGTGAGCTTTAAGGAAGCGCTCAGCCAGGGCAGGAAGTTTGAGTTGCCTGAGTTTGAAGGCTGTGCAGAGGACACCATTTCTCTGCAATACACGGGCGGTACCACGGGTGTTGCCAAGGGAGCTATGCTGACCAATCGCAATCTCGTGGCCAATATGGCTCAAATCCGTGCCATTGTGCGGCCTTTTATCAAAGATGGCGAGGTGGCTTTGTCTCCCCTGCCTCTGTACCACATTTTTGCCTTTTCGGTCAACTGCCTGGCCTTAATGAGTATGGGAGGACACAATGTACTCATCACCAATCCGCGCGATTTGAAGACGGTGATTGCTGCCTTTAAGGCTTACCCCATTTCCATGATGACGGGGGTGAATACGCTTTTCAACGCTTTGAACAATCATCCGGACTTTCCGAATCTGGACTTTTCCCATTTGAAAATCACCATTGGCGGTGGTACGGCTGTACAGCGCGCAGTAGCTGAAAAGTGGAAGCAGATTACAGGCTGCACCCTCTCTGAAGGCTATGGCATGACAGAGGCCTCTCCCGTGATTACCTGCAACCCGCTTGATGGCAGCGCTCGCCTCGGCTCCATAGGTCTGCCGGTGCCTTCTACCGATGTGCGCGTGGTGAACGAGGCCGGCGAAGTGGTGGGCCTGGACGAAGCCGGTGAAATCCAGTGCAAAGGCCCGCAGGTGATGAAGGGCTACTACAACCGCCCCGAAGCCACAGCCGAAACCATCAAAGACGGCTGGCTCTGTACCGGCGACATCGGCAAGATGGATAAAGAGGGTTTCTTCTACATCGTCGATCGCAAAAAAGACATGATCCTCGTCTCCGGCTTCAACGTTTATCCCAACGAAATTGAAGACGTGCTGGTCATGCATCCCAAAGTGCTGGAATGCGCCGTCATCGGCGTGCCGGATGAAAAATCGGGCGAAGTCGTCAAGGCCTTTGTCGTCAAAAAAGACCAATCCCTCTCCAAAGACGAACTCATCACCTTTGCCCGCGAGCATTTGACAGGCTATAAAATTCCAAAGCACGTAGAGTTCCTCAAGGAATTGCCCAAATCAAATGTGGGCAAAATTTTGCGTCGCGTGTTGAGGGAGAGGAAGTAGTACTTCTACCGAAAAAAGATTTTGTAAACACGATCATCGGGTACTTTTGTGCTTGCTTTGCGAGTTTTTAGGCTTTTTTTGTCGCGAGATGCGCTTTTTTGAAAAAAAATGAGGGTAGCCCTTGCTTTTTTTGTGTAAAAGGCTTATACTTGTCGCGTAAATGGCTATTTGCGACCTAAGAGGAATGCAGATAAAAGCGCTGTATCTGTAGTCCGACAGACATCTACCAAACCCATGAACAGGGAGACAGGGTGTCTTGAATAATCCCGTCTCATACTTGATTCAGTTTGCCCGGCAAACTGCAAGGACTCTTTTACCGTTAGATTTTGCAAGCTGCAAATAGGGCTGCTTATGCCTTTAAGTCAGGTTGCAAAGCAAAGTTGTATTTATTGATCTTTTAAACCCAAAATCATGAAAACCTACCTCCCATTTTTGAGATTTGAGGGGAAACTCACCCCCCCCCGTTTTTGTAATTGTGCTGCTTGCTTGTCTTTGTGGCCAAATGGCTGCAAAATCTTCCAGCTTGTTTAAAGGGCAGGAAAGCTGTTATGGCTTTAATGCTTCTTCGTATTTTTTACCGGAGATGAAATCAACTACTTCAGCAGAAGAAGTTTTGACTACTTGTGACTGTCCCGTGAATATCAATTATGACCACATAGTTGGAGTGGACTGTAATGCTGTGACGAATTTGACAAGCACGACTTTGTATCCGTCTGTTTCAGCAGGTTCGGTCATTTTAATCAAAGGCACTTTGACGATAGATGCTGATTACACATTTGCTCCCAATTGCATCATTTATATGGACAGAGGGGCTTCCATAGTGATACAATCAGATAAGGTGTTGACATTGGATAATGCTCAGGTGCAGGGGTGTGATCATTTGTGGAAAGAGATTTATGTGGAGAACGACGCCTTGCTGCATTTGAAAGGAAGCACGGGAACCCGACTTCGGGATGCAGAGTATGCTGTCCATTTAGGAGACAAATCCAATTTGTGGATGGAGCAAGGCACGGCTTTTATCAACAATTATGTGGGTGTTTTCTTTGATTTGGGCAATGGCATTCCCGGCTATGCGAATGTTTATCCGTTTAGAGGAGTTCGTTTTAAAGGGAATATGCCCTTGAAGCCACATTATGCCGAGACCAATCCGCCTAATTATCCCTGGGCTTACGCCGGCATGGAGTTTCACAACATGGGCATGTTGAAAGTAGGCGAATTGGATGCAAATATCGCAGGTTCTGCAAAGAACCAATTTGATAATTTGCGAAATGGTCTGTTGATGTATAGTACGAATCTGGAATTGATTTCTTCAGATTTTACCAATATACACGAGAACAATGCAGATTATCTGGTACAGGGCCATGGTGTGTATGTTTATGGGGCAGATCTGCTGGCTGTAGAAAATGGCACGAAAGATCAGTGTACCTTTGATCAATGTGATCGCGGTATTCATTTGGAACGAGGCAATATAGATGTTCGCCATACAGAGATGACAAATATTTCGGATTATGGAATAGGCGTCTTCTTTGCCATGTGCCGAGATATTGAAATGGTGAGCAATGATATATCGAGCTTTTATCGCGGTATTGTCTTACACGACAATGATCCTGTCAATTATTTGAGCATCAACCAGAACAGCCTGACGGTCAATGATCTCTTATTCAGCGGAAAGGCAAAGATCATTGATGCCATAGGCGCCAATCTCCTGCCTTTGACTTCTGCAAGTATTTCGCTGAATACGATGACGGGTATAGATGCTGCCTGGGGTGTTTACATGAAAGCCATAGATGGTTATGTTTTGGATGGGAATACCGTGCAAATGAGTCGAGTTGCCTTGAGTGGCTATTACGGCATAGATTTGTTTAATTCCAACTACAACAAGCTGTGCCAGAACATCATAACGGGAGATTATCTAAGCAATGCCCAGGGTGCTTCGACTACTCCGAGCGGCATTCGGATGTTGGAAGCTAAATATACGCTTTTGGAGTGCAACAGTACTACCCAAAACTATAACGGGCTTCTCGTAGATATGAGCTGTACGAACTCCAAAGTGCGCACCACGACTTTTCAGGACAGTCGCTATGGTCTTCATTATCTGGAGACCGGGGTTACCGGTAAACAACCGGAACTGCAAGAATTGTTTCTGCATGGCAACCGGTGGTATGGGACCTGGACAGCAGCGGAAAACGGAGCAAAGCATGAGAGTGGGGTGCCAAGTTTTGTAGCGATGTCCCAGTATTACGTCCCCGCAACGCCACCGGAGGCATATCCTCCGAACGTCAATCCACCTTCATTCTTTATAAATGACTCTCGCCCCGAACTGAGCTGTGAGGATGCCTATTGTTATGGAGAGTTTTTGGGAGGTGGCAGCAATCCCGGCAGTTTGGAGCAGGCGGTTGTGGCTGGCTTGGTAGATCCCGGTGTTTATTCGGAGCAGGTGTCGTGGACTTTGGCGGGAGATGTCTATGCGGAGTTGCTGGATCATCCCGACTGGTCGGCGGCCAATCCGGCTTTTGCGGCTTTTGAGGATTCTTTGAGCTTAACGACCCTGGGCGCTTTGGTTGAATGGAAAAGGGCGATTCCCGCTGTTTTTGCACTTTCGGCTTCTGATCAGGCAACCCTTGATAATTACAGCCAGATGAAGGACAGTTTGCGTTTGGTTTTGGCAGACTTGGATGCACAACTGGTTGACGCGTCCACTGCGGCAGACAGCCTGCTTCTTTATGCAGAAAGAGGAAGTTTATTGGATGTGTTCTCCACTGTAACCCTTGGCGAGCAGGCTCTCTGGTCTTCCATTGAGCAGCAAAGAGCTGATGCTGCGAGCAGTTTGCTTGCGCAAAACGCTGATTTGCTTGCAAACAATGTGATGGAGAGCAATGCGATAACGGTCTATGGCATTTTACTCAATACGCTGGGACAAGGGGTGTATGCATTGAGTCCGGCACAAGTATCGGATCTGGAAGTAGTGGCCTCACAATGCCCCTATACGGGAGGCGCTCCTGTGTTTGGCGCTCGTGCTTTGTTGGCTTTGGCCGGAATGGAAAATGTTTATGGCGAATCGTCCTGCTCACAAACAGGTGAAAAGAATGCCATGAAAGGAGGAAGCATTTCAGTAGCCTTTAAACAGGCACGGGCTTATCCCAATCCTGCTCAAACCCACTTGACCGTAGATTTGGGTGAGGTATTAAAAGCAGAAACGTCTCTGCGTATGCTGAACGCCAGAGGGCAGGAGTTGAGCGTATGGGTCATGCCGGCAGGTATTCGCGTATTTAATCCGGCCTTACCTGAGGATATTCGGGATGGCATTTACTTCCTGCATTGGACAGATGCGGCAACCGGAACGAAGCACAGCCTGCGGATTTCAGTATTGAAGTGAAGGGAATGATGAAAATGGTAAAGCGGCGCCGCAAAGCTTTGTGGCGCCGCTTTAGATGCTGATATCTTTTTCCCCTTTAAAATTTACACACCATGAAAAAGTCAAGCTGCCTCATAGTCATTTTGTTGCTTTTTATAGCCAACGGTAACGCCCAATGGCACGATGTGCATTGGTTTTTTGGAACATATGTGAACTTGCAAGATGAATTTAATGGGCCATCTTCCATTGATTTTAGAGATTATCCGGTGAAAATGTCGGGAACGGCCATGTTTCAAATGAATTTTGGAGGGACGTCTGCAACTACTTACAGCGACTCCTCGGGACAGTTGATGTACTACACCAATGGTTGCTACATACGCGGCGGGGATTACGAGCCGCTGCTGTCTTGTGAGGGGCTTAATCCGGGCAATGTGTATGAGAGCAGTTGTGTGAACACCTTTAACGATGCTTTGGATGGGTATTCTAAAATACTCTATGGCTTTTTTCTGCCTTTGCCTGAGAGTGATAGTCTGGTGTACCTTTTTCACACAGATATAGATGTGGAAACGCTTACTCTTCCTCATTTTTACTACAGCCGCATCAATACCCAGTTGGACGGCGGCCGCGGAGATTGCGATATGTTGAATGTTCCCTTGTTGCCGGAGAATGATTTTGGCAATGTAATTGCTGTGAGACATGCCAATGGCCGAGATTGGTGGTTAATTATTGATGAAGGGAAAAACAATAAATATTTTCGCTTTTTGTTTTCTCCGGAAGGAATATCCGAGCCCGATTCTTTTTTTTTGGAACCGGAGATATTACCTAACTATGGTCGTGGCCTTTTATTTGTTTCACCGGATGGGAGTATGGTGGCCCGCTGGGAATTTGCGTTGCAAAAAATTTATCTGTACGATTTTAATCGTTGCGATGGAACTTTTTCCAACCTCCGGGAGATTCACGTGCCGGATGGAAGTGCAGGGGGCGGCGCTGCATTTTCACCCAACAATCGTTTTTTTTATGCCATGTTGAGCTCGCGTATTTTGCAATACGACCTTTGGGCTGAGGATGTCGAAGCCTCTTTGGTGGAAGTGGGTGAGTGGAATGGCGAAGGCTGGCCGAATCCGGCCGGCTATTTTATGGCGCAATTAGCGCCGGATGGCAGAATATATATATCACCGGTTACGGGAGGTAAGGGCTTGAATGGAATTAATCGTCCGAATGAAAAAGGGGAGGCCTGCGATGTGGGTCAGCCTGCACTGTATGCTCCACATCAAATAGCAGTATTGATGCCGTATTTCCCCAACTATCGCTTAGGCCCTTTAGATGGCAGTGCCTGCGACACTTTGGGCATAGACAATGTTCCCTTAGCTGATTGGCGGCACGAACCGGAGTATCTGGAGGTGGAATTCATAGACAACTCCTATTACGAGCCGCAGCAGTGGTACTGGACTTTTGGAGATGGGTTTAGCTCCACGGAGCAAAATCCGACGCACAGCTATGCCCGCGGAGGTGTTTTTGAGGTTTGTCTGACGGTGTCGAATGCTTATGGCAGCCATACCTTGTGTCGCGGCATACGTTTGCAGGGCCCGGGGATAGCTACGGGTACGGCAACTTTGCTTACAGAGGGAAGCTATTCGGTGTATCCGAATCCGGCTACGGAGATGGTATATCTGCACTTTGAAGCGCCTTTGCCGGGGACAGCTTACTGGCATTTATTTGATTTGGAGGGACGCGAGTTGCAGGTGCGCAAACTTTGGTGTGAGGGCAGTGCAGAGGGTGGTTGTATAGCGGCTGTGTATTTGCCAAGGGATTTGCCGTCTTCTGTTTACATGTGGCGTTTAGAGGATCGTGCCGGCCGATTATGGGCCCGAGGCCGCATCGTACTGAGTGCGAGGCATTGAGGAGTACGAAGGCGCTGCCGCTTCAGTTATCTGCGCAGTGTGTACCTTTGCGGCGGTGAACTTATTGGAGAGCTTGTTGTCTGCCTATGCCCATGCGCCCCGCATGGATGAATTACTTTCCCGCCTTAGCGGAAAAGAACGGGCTCGCCTGTCCCTGCATGGAGCTGTCGGCTCTCTGCGGACGCTCATCATGGCTGCTTTGTACAGGCGCGAGGGCCGGCCCATGCTCTACCTCGCTCAGGACAAAGAAGAGGCCGCCTATCTCGAAAATGAGCTCAACAGCCTGCTGCCCGACAAGCCCGCTTTGTGGTTTCCGGATTCCTTTAAACAACCCCTGCGCTTTGAGAAACTCGATCGCCAAAACGTCTTGCTGCGCTCGCGGGCCGTGGAGCGTATCAGCAGGGAAAAGAGCGCTGCTTTTATGGTGATCACCTACCCGGAAGCGCTGATGGAGCGGGTCGTCAGTCCCCGGGCCATGGAGAAGAGCCGCATCGAAATTTCTACGGGCGAGCCGCTCGACCTGGATTTTGTCCTTGAAGTGTTGTTGGAGTACGGCTTCAGCCGTGAAGATTTTGTGTACGAGCCCGGGCAGTTTTCCATACGAGGCGGCATCCTCGACCTGTTTTCTTACGGGCACGAGTACCCCTACCGCATTGAGCTGTTTGGTGAGGAAGTGGAGAGCATACGCACCTTCAACCCACTGGACCAACTTTCGCTCAAAAGCGTGGACTACCTTTCCATCATCCCCAATCTGAATACCCGTTTTAAAGATGCGCGCAAAGTCTCCTTTCTCGACGTCCTGCCTGCCGATACGCTGGTTTGGATGAGCAGACCGGAGGATGCGTTGTTTCGCTGGGAGCAGGCTTTTGCCGAGGCCGTTTCTTTTGCTCAGGCCCTTTCGGGCAAACGCGAGGAAGAGGGCGAAGAGGAATTGCGCGAGTTTTTCAACGACGAGCGCTTTGTGAGGCCGGATGAGTTGATAGAGGGCGTGGAGAAGTTTTCGATTCTTAGCGCTTCGGCTTGGTTTCGGGACGGTCGGACTCTCTCGCCGGAGATGGCAAATGCCGATATGACGAAGGTGGACTGGCCTTCCCGTCCGCAGCCGAGTTTTAACCGCAACTTTAGTTTGCTGATAGACCATCTGCAAGAGTTGGAGGCAGATGGCTATAAGATTTACCTCTTCGCGGAAAATCCCCGGCAGATTGAGCGCTTTTACGCGATTTTTGAAGACCTCGGGGCTTCCTTTCGGGAGTTTCATCCGGTGGTGGGGAGCTTGCACGAGGGCTTTGAAGACCCGGATTTAAAGATTGCCTGCTTTACGGACCACCAGATTTTTGCGCGTTTTCATCGCTATAAACTGAAGCGGGGCTTTTCGAAGGATCAGGCGCTTAACCTCAAAATGTTGCGGGAGTTGAAGCCGGGGGATTACGTTACACACATAGACCACGGCGTGGGGGTGTATTCCGGCTTGCAAAAGTTGGAGGTCAACGGGCAGGTGCAGGAGTGCGTGCGCTTGATTTACCGCAACAACGATCTGCTGTATGTCGGCATCAACTCCCTGCACAAGATCAGCAAATACGTCGGCAAGGAAGGTACGGCTCCGACCATTCACCGCCTCGGCAGCGACAGTTGGAAGAAACTCAAGAGCCGCACCCGCAAAAAGGTCAAAAACATTGCCCGCGAGCTCATCAGGCTCTATGCCCTGCGCAAAGCGGCAGAGGGACATGCCTTTCCGCCCGATGACTACCTGCAGGTGGAATTAGAAGCCTCCTTTATTTATGAAGACACGCCCGATCAATACAAGGCTACGCAGGAAGTTAAGGAAGACATGCAAAAGCCTTACCCTATGGATCGCCTTATATGCGGCGATGTGGGCTTCGGGAAAACAGAGATAGCCATTCGGGCGGCCTTCAAGGCTGTGGCCGATGGCAAGCAGGTAGCGGTTTTGGTGCCCACCACCATTTTGGCTTTGCAGCACTTTAAAACATTTGCCGAAAGGCTGAAAGACTTCGACCTGCGCATAGATTACCTCAATCGCTTTCGCACGGCAGCCGAAAAGCGGGAGATTTTTGCAAAACTGAAAGCCGGCGAAATAGACATCATCATCGGTACGCATGCCCTGCTCAACAAAGAGACGGGCTTCAAAGACCTGGGGTTGCTGGTCATTGATGAGGAACAGAAATTCGGGGTTGCGGCCAAGGAAAAACTGCGCCGTCTGAAAGTCAATGTGGATACCCTTACGCTGACGGCTACACCCATACCGCGAACGCTGCAGTTTTCGCTCATGGCTGCCCGCGATTTGTCGGTGCTGCGCACGGCGCCGCCCAACCGGCAGCCCATTCATACAGAGGTGAGGGTTTTTAATCAGGAACTCATCCGCGAGGCC
>JALVES010000056.1 GCA_027030635.1 Saprospiraceae bacterium
CGCGGGGAGAGTTGACACCCGGCCCGAGGTTTTCCACCTGCCCGAAGCTGCGGCCTGTGAGCGTTGCTTTAAAGAGGTCATACCCCCCAAAGCCCAAATGCCAGTCAGAAGCAAAGTACAGCACATCGCCAAGCAGGAAGGGCGAAATTTCATCGCCGGGCGTATTCACGCCATCGCCGAGGTTCTCCGGCGTGCTCCAGCCCGAAGGCGTTTTGTAAGAGACATAGAGGTCAAAGCCTCCAAAGCCTCCCGGCCGATCGGAGGCAAAGTACAAGGCCTGCCCGTCGGGCGAAAAGCAGGGATAGCCCGTAGAGTAATCCGAGCCGTTGTGCGGAAAGGGAACGGCATTTTCCCAGTCGCCCTCGCCGCGAACTTCGGCCGTGAAGATGCTAAGCTCTATACCCGCCGTGCGAATCTGGCGAGTCCCTTCGGCAAAGTTGTTTTTGGAAAAAGCCACCTGCCTGCCATCGGGTGAATACGACAGAGGGCCCTCATTCCAGGCTGTTCGCAGAGCCGAATGCAGCGGCTTGGGGCTCTTCAAAAAGCCGTTGGGGTCCGGCTCCGTAATGAGGAGCTGGTTGCGGGAAGTACCCGTCCAATGGCTTACGCTGCCGCCTTTTTGGCCAAAATCAGCCGAAGAAGATGCATACACCACCTGCCCCTGGTAAAAAGCCGGGGCAAAGTCAGAAGCATCCGTATTCAAATACTCCCGCTTCACCTGATAAAGGGGCGGGTCATTCTGATGGTTCATGGCAAAGTCGCAACTGGAGGCGTATTGCGCCCCGGCCTGAGCATGCACCATGCCATAGCGCTCAAATTGCCTGCGCGCTTCTTCGTATTTGCCAATGCCCTTGAGGGCCTGGCCATAGCGGAAATAAATTTCAGAGGTAGTCTGCCCGGCTTCAATGGCTCTGGAATAGTAATCGCAGGCCTCGTGCAGGCGATTCAAATGGTAGTAGCAATCAGCCAGACGGGCAAGCGCCTGGGCATTATTGGGCTGGCGTTCTAAGACCGCCTTGTAGGTCTTGGCTGCCAGATTAAAAGCATACAGCTCATACTGCTTGTTTGCCTTGTTCAAAGTGGATTGACCCAGCAGGCTATGCGTACCCGCGTACAACATCACGGCAACGGTCAACAAAAAGGCCGGTTTAAATTTTCTCATGACTGTTTCAGCATTAATTAGGCAATACAAAGTTTTTGCAGGCATGACACATACCCGCTTAACTTCATTTTTTTATGCTCAAAAAGCAGGGATGACCCCCGATTTTCGAACAAAACCACCATCACAACTTGCTAAATCAGGCAACAGAGAAGCTGTTGAGCTCCCTATACACCTACAAATGTACGAGTTTTTTTACAAAAATAGTATGCCCGAGCGCTCCACAAATCAGTTAGAAGGTGCTTTCCCGCCATTTTTTCGGTAGGCCTGCACCAATAACAGTACCTTGTCATAAGATTTCATCCCTTCTTTGACGCCCTGGCTATGCAAGTAAGCCTCATAGACGCGGTCTCGCAGGCGCGGCATGAGGTCGGGATAGCGGTCCATTTGCCTGCGTATGGCGAGCAGGTCGTTTTGTATGCCTTTCGGCAAATGAGACCTCGCCTCGCGGGCAGCTTCGGGGTCTATGCGCCAGAGGGCCGCATCCACATAGCGCCAATACGCCAGAGAGCCGGAATAAGCCAAAACGGGATTTTCGGAGGAGGTGCAGGCCATCCAGGCCCAAAAGTTGCAGACGCCCTCATCGCCAAAGCCATAGCCGTGGGCCATCTCGTGAGTCATCACAAAGGGCTTTTGTATGGAGTGTAAGCCTCCGTCATAGTGCCCTTCCCCCGACCAGGCCAGATAGACCCCCGCCGTACTGATGCGCAAGAGCGTACCCGCGTAAAGCTCGCGCAAGCGCACCTTCAGATGCACCGGATAACCATTGGCGGAAAGCGCCCGCTCCAGGGCAGTTGCAACTTCCGCCTGCGACACGGCGGGCAGGACCAGGGCCGTAGTATCAGAAACCCAATGGCCTTGTGAACGCAACACCATTTGCCGAAAGGCAGAAAGGTCTCCCAGCACCCGCTCGTACTCACACAAGAGCTCTTCCCGCCCAAGCGGCTCCAAGCTCAAACCCAGGCTCTGCTCTACCGGCACACGGGCGTAATTCCAGCCCCAAAACACGAGGAAGAAAAAACCCAAAGCCGAAAAGAGCGAGAGTACTCCCCCTGCAAGGCGCCCCGCTTTTTGCCGGCGCGTGCCCCCGCTGCGCCACCAGCGCCGCAGGCGAAAGCCCACAAAAAACAGCAAGCCCAGGGCCAGCAAATAAATCACCGGCCAGGGAGAAAGCCGGGAAACAAAGCCAAAACCCAGGCGCAAAACGGGATACAAACCCCGGCTGTAATAACGCTCAATGAAAAAAGCAGGGCTGTTTTGCACAGCCACAGCCAGCAAAAAAAGTGTCGGCCACAGGAAATATCGCGTGATTCGGCGCATACAGAGGCAGTCTTGTCGCTGTCTGTCAACAACTCGGACAGCAAAAATAGCTATCTTTGCAACGCCGAATGATACAGGGCTTGTTTAACTTATTTGCCCTTTAAGTTGTTTACAGCCCGAAACGCTTTGCAAAAAGCGCATTTTTTAACCAACTAATACCAAAGCTCATGGCTTTTGAATTCACCGATGCAAACTTCCAGGAAAATGCCATTGACAAAGGTGGCGTAGTCGTAGTGGACTTCTGGGCTCAGTGGTGTGGCCCCTGCCTCATGGTAGCGCCCATCATCGAAGAAATCGCCGAGGAATACAAAGACAAAGTGCTGGTGGGTAAACTCAACGTGGACCACCATCCCGAAACCTCCATGAAATACGCCATCCGGAGCATCCCCACCCTGCTCATCCTCAAAGATGGCGAAGTCTTTGACCGCCATGTAGGCACCATCTCCAAAGCTGCCCTGGTTGAAAAATTAGAAGCAGCGCTGGCCGCCTGACCCTTATGACAATCCATAGCCCGGCCGAAAGCAGCTCTTCGGCCGGGCTGTCCACCAAACTCAAAAATCATGTTCGGAAAAATCAGCCTGAGCCTCGCTCTGCTCGCGCTCCTTATGGCATCCTGCCAGACAAATCCCCGGGAAACAACCATGAAAATCACTTATCCGGAAACCCGCAAAGATTCATCGGTAGTGGACGAGTACTTCGGCACCAAAGTGGCCGACCCCTACCGCTGGCTCGAAGACGACCAGGCCCCCGAAGTGGAAGCCTGGGTCAAAAAGCAAAACGAGCTGACCTTTGACTACCTCAGCAAAATCCCCTTCCGCGACGAAATCCGCGCCCGCTACGAAGAAGTCTTCAACTACCCCAAAGTCTATGCCCCTCAACGCGCCGGCGAATACTTCTTCTTCTACAAAAACGACGGTCTGCAAAACCAGGCCGTCATCTACGTCCAAAAAGGCAGCGAGGGCGAGCCGGAGGTCTTTATTGACCCCAACGCCCTCTCCAAAGAAGGCACCGTCTCCATCAACCTCATCGGCTTCTCAGACGACAACAAATACGTCGCCATCTCCCGCCAGGAAGCAGGCTCCGACTGGCAGGAAATCCGCGTTATGGAAATCGCCACCAAAAAAGAACTGGACGACCGCCTCGAATGGGTCAAATTCTCCGGCGCAGCCTGGTGGAAAGACGGCTTCTTCTACAGCCGCTACCCCAAACCCAAAGAAGGCGAAGAACTCAAAGGCGACAACAAATACCACTCCATCTTCTACCACAAACTGGGAACGCCCCAATCCGAAGACGAACTCATCTATCGCGATGAGGAAAATCCCAACATCTATCACTTCGGCAATGTTACCGAAGACGGTCGCTATTTCATCATGTACAAGCAGCCGGGAACGGACGGCTTTGCCACCTACTACAAAGACCTCCAAAGCGACGGGCCCTTCGTCAAGCTCTTTGGCGGCTACGACCACAAAAGCAGCGTCGTCCACAACATCGGCAGCAAATTCCTCGTACTCACCGATATAGATGCCCCCAACTACCGCCTGGTCGAAGTGGACATCAACAATCCCGCCCCCGAAAACCGGAAGGACATCATCCCGGAAAGCGACAACCTCCTGCAAAGTGTCAGCACCGGTGGCGGCAAATTGTTCGCCTCCTACCTGGAAAATGCCACCACCCGCATCTATCAATTGGAATACGACGGCAGCAACCGCAAAGAAATCAAGCTGCCCGGCCTGGGCTCGGCAGCCGGCTTCAGCGGCAAGGAAGAGGAAAAAGAACTGTTCTATTCCTTCAGCTCCTTCACCCAACCCAACAGCATTTACGAATACGATGTGGATAAGGGCGAAAGCAAACTCTTCTACCGCGCAGAGCTGCAATTCAAGCCCGAAGATTATGTTGAAAAACAGGTCTTCTACACCAGCAAGGACGGCACCAAAGTCAGCATGTTCATCGTCCACAAAAAAGGCATTGAGCTGAACGGCCAAAACCCGACTTACCTCTACGGCTATGGCGGGTTCAACATCAGTCTCTCGCCCTGGTTTAGCGCTTCTCGCGTGGTGTTCATGGAGCGCGGCGGCGTTTTTGCCATGCCCAACCTGCGCGGCGGCGGCGAGTACGGCGAGGCCTGGCACCGCGCCGGCATGTTGGAGAACAAGCAAAACGTATTCGACGACTTCATCGCAGCCGCCGAGTACCTCATAGCCGAAAAATACACCTCCAAAGAAAAACTCGCCATAGGAGGCGGTTCCAACGGCGGCCTGCTCGTAGGCGCCGCCATGACCCAACGCCCCGAACTCTTCGCCGTAGCCCTGCCCCAGGTAGGCGTACTCGACATGCTGCGCTACCACAAATTTACCGTAGGCAAAGGCTGGATTCCCGAGTACGGCTGTGCCGATTCCACCCAAACGGAATTCGACTATCTCTACGCCTACTCACCCTATCACAACCTCAAAAAAGGCGTCTGCTACCCCGCCACCCTCATCTTCACAGGCGACCACGACGACCGCGTCGTGCCGGCACACTCCTTTAAATTTGCCGCAAGGCTGCAAGAAGTCCAAAGCTGCGACAATCCCGTCCTCATCCGCATCGAAACGGATGCCGGACACGGAGCGGGAAA
>JALVES010000057.1 GCA_027030635.1 Saprospiraceae bacterium
AGGACCTGCCGGCAAGACGCGGTTTTCAATGCGCAGGTGGGGCTTGCCGTTCGGGCTGATGCCATAGCAGGCGCGGTTCCAGCGATAAATGGTGCCGCTGTGGATGCTCAGGGAATACAGCTTCGGAGTCCTGCCTTCCTCCAGCACCCTCAGCGCATCCTCCATTTTTTTGGGCTTGAGCAGCAGTTTGTGCATGGCGACCTCCTCGCGGTACAGCTCCATCACCGACTCGCGCACCCAATCCCTGCCAAAGGATACCCGCTGGCTGCGTTCGCGCGACAACTCGGCCGTATTGCGCGTATCCACGGCCTGCTGAAAGAGGGCTATGCGCGTCTCCCGCCACAGCCGTTTGCCCAGCAACATGGGGGAGTTGGTCGAGGCCGCCAGCAGGGGCCCGGTAACCAATTGCGACCAGTTGTAAGCCTCCGCAAACTCCTCAGGCCACACCTGAAAATGCACCTGAAAACTCGTATTGCAGCTCTCAAACATGGAGCTTTCCGCCTTGGTGATGAGCTGGTCCGTGCCCTCAATCCAAAACTCAAAATGGCTGCCCCGAATCTCCCGCAACACATCCATCAGCGCCCTGTAACGCTCCAAAGGCGTGAGGTTCTTCAAGCCAATGTCCGACCGCCTGATGGAGGGCAGAATCCCCACGAGTATGGGGTGGGCTTTGAGGGCAGATGATATTTTGTCGGCTTTCGCCAAATAAGACCCGAGTTGCCTCTCTAAATCGCTGAAGCAGCTCCCCCCGATCTTCTGAGGCTCCAAATTCACTTCCATGTTGAACACCGCCAGCTCTGTGGTGAAATGCTCATCCTTCACCTGCTCCAACACCTCCATCAAGACCGGCGCAGGCCGCCAACGCTCGTCCACAAAAGCAAACTCCTGCTCCGCCCCCATCCGCCGGACACCCCGGTCAAACATCCCCCGCTCTATCATGCGCTCCAAAGCGCGCAAATCCTTCAACAAATAGTCCATGCACTGCTGACGCGTGGCAACATCCTTTACCAAAGAAACCTTGTGACTGCCCATAGCAATTTACTTCTTTCTCTGTATAAAAGCCCGATTTTACAGCTCCGGCAATGAGGCAGATCAATCAAAGAGGTGATTTATATCAGGAGAAATCGAAAAAAGACCGGTCTTTTTTCGATTACAATCGAAAAAGGACGGGTCTTTTTTCGGTTTTGCTTATCTTTGCCACATGCAGAACTACATAGCACGCAGCATAGAATCCAAAATCCGGGAGCGGCTGTTGGGCGCTCCCCGAAAGCTCATCATTTTATACGGTCCCCGCCAGGTGGGCAAAACGACTCTGGTAGAGCACATTCTCCACCAAATTCCGGACAAGCGCATCAAGCGACTCAATGCCGATTCTACCCCCATAACGGACATCCTTTCATCGCGCAATCCGGAAAAGTTGCGCTTATACCTCAGCGATGCCGACATTCTCTTCATAGACGAAGCACAGCGCATCCCGGAGATAGGTCTCAACCTCAAAATCATCCACGATCAACTGCCGGAGCTCCGGGTTTTAATAACGGGTTCTTCCTCGCTCGACCTCGCCAACCTCACCGAAGAGCCGCTCACAGGCAGGACATGGAGTTGTAAGCTCTACCCCTTTTCAGCTCAGGAATTGGCAGCACATTTTGGCATCGCAGAGTACGATCTCCGCTTAGAGGAATGGCTCGTCTTTGGCTCTTATCCGGAAACCCTGCTCTGGAGCAGCAGCCATGAAAAAGCCCGAAGTCTCATTGAACTAAGCAGCGCATACCTCTACAAAGACGTGCTCGAACTGGCCAACATACGCCACAGCTCCAAAATCCGGGATTTGCTCAAACTCCTCAGCTTTCAAATCGGCTCAGAGGTCTCCTACCACGAACTGGCACTCAAAACCGGCCTCAACACCCAAACCGTTGAACGCTACATCAATCTCCTGGAAAAAGCTTTCGTCCTCAAAGTGGTGGGTGGATTCAGCCGCAATCTCCGCAAAGAAATCAGCAGGAAGAAAAAAATCTATTTTTACGACCTCGGCATTCGAAATGCTCTGATAAACCGCTTTGCACCGCTCAATCTGCGAGACGACATCGGCGCTCTCTGGGAGAACTTCCTGTTCATGGAGCGCATCAAATACATCGAAAACAATTTCCTGCCGGCCAATCACTATTTCTGGCGCCTGAAAACCGGTGCCGAATTAGACCTCATCGAAGAACAAAACGGCCAAATCACCGCCTTTGAATTTAAATTCTCAAAAAACAAAAGCAAAACGACTCCCCCGCCATCCTGGCAACAGGCCTACCCCAAAGCCACCTTCCAAACCATCACCCGCGACAACTACCTCGCCTTTGCGGGAGTGAGGGGGTAATGTCGCGACCTCGGGCTTACGCCGCGAGCCGGAATATGTCGGGCTCCGCCCTTGAGTTCGTCTTCAAGCATGATTCAGCTATGATTGCTACGCCCATCACGCGTCACGTTCATCACGTTCGTTACGTTCATCACGTTCATCACGCCGCCTCCTCCGGTTTCACTGATTCCGCCAAGCCGCATCGTACGCGCGCTAAAGCACGCGGTACTAATTGGCGGGCTGAAGCCCGCCCAACAACCAAAATATCAACTAAACACCAAACTAACGATACACGATACACGATAAACGATAAACATTAAACCAACGCGCCCCGACAACCGACAACCGACAACCAACAACCGATTATCCCGATTTCCCCGATTCCACCGATTCCACCAACTCCACCAGCTCCACCAGCTCCCTCACCCGCTCTCTGCTCAGGGGCGCATCCCAGCACCCTCCTTCTTTAAAGTAAGAGCCCACGATGAAGCCATCGGCCAGCGGCAAGTATGTTTTGATGTTTGCTGCCGTGATGCCCGAACCGACGAACAGCGGCAGACCGGTAGCTTCCCGCACGGCTTTGAGCTCTTCTACATTTGCCGAAAGGCCGGTGGAAGTACCGGTAATGATGAGCCCGTCAGCCCGAAAAAATTCGGCGGCTTTGGCCATTTCGGCTATGCCCACATCAGCTGTGATGGCATGGGAGGAGTGCTTCTTTTTGATGTCGGCCCAAATGGCGATATGCTCTGCACCTATTTGCCGGCGATATCGCAACAGCTCTCCCGCATCGCTGTGCATCATCCCTTCGTCGCTGATCTGTGAAAAGACAAAGCCCTCTACGCGCACGAAATCCAGATCGGCGGCCTGAGCTACGGCGAGTGCCTGTTTATTAGCTCCTGCCAGAATTTGCACGCCACAAGGCAAATTTGAAAAGCGCTTCAGCTCGCGGGCAGCGGCTGTCATGGCAGCCACAATTTCAGGGCCCACCTGCCTGCGCAGATAGGGCAGGTCGTGCATATTTTCCAGCATCAGCGCGTGGATGCCTGCCTCACAGTAAATTTTCGCCTCCTCCAAAGCCTTGTCAACAATTTGATTGACAGACAGACGAGAGGCCGGCGTACCCGGCAAAGCAGGCAGATGAATCATGCCGATAAGCGGCTTGGGAATGGAAAAAATAGCTGATTTTTTTTTCATAAAAAGGCCCTGAGGAGCACAGTGGCTCCTCAGAAGTTAAGTCTAAATGGATCAATGCACCGAGACATGAAACAGCCCTTCAATAACTTCAATGCTCGCACTTGCATCATTCTGATCAACTAAAGTTCCTGAAAAAGCACCCTTCGCAACACCATTTCCCGAAGCATCTAATTCCAAAAAAGTGATGGTTGAATGGGCCCCTTCAGTCAAGTTCGTATATTGATGAGAAGCTTGTGAGCCGGGAGTAAAAGCCAAAAGAGGACAGGTCTCTGTAGAGGTAGGCAACGGCTCACAATCAGGACCGGTAGTCTTATAATCTACGCCGGCCTGCGGAAAAGGTGCATTTGTAAAATCAAAATAAATCTTAAACTCCTTTCCCAGAGAAATATCAAAAGCTTCAATACTAAAGGTTTTGATATTTGAAAAAATAGTATCAACAGCCACAATACCAAGCACGCCCGTGAAGACATGTAGTTCACCATCTGCTTTGAATTGTAAAGTGCCTATAGATAGTTCATCCTCGGGAAGGGTGTCGTTCGGTGCCTTCTTACATGAGGTTGCCAAAAAAGTCAAGGACAAAACAGCTACGAGAAGAATTCTGGAAATCATGTCAACAAAAGTTTAGTTCACCTCGCCCGGAAGCGATGCTAAAAATAAAAACAACAGCGCTAAGGTAATATTTATTTTCAAACTAAACAGCAACTCCGCTCAATTTGCACCCAAAACAAAGTGGCTTGGACAACTTGCGTCACCCAAACTACTTCGCTTTGAGCACATAAAATAAGCCGGATGGATTTATAAAAACGTTGAGTTATCTAAACTCACCCTACTGCCCCCCCAGTATCAGTGGTAAGCCATCGCTGCCGCCGCTGCCGACGACAATTACCTTTGTGTTGGGTGATTCCGCCAGTTGAATGGTTGCTTCGATGCCTTTGTCCCGCAGGATATTGGGAGAGAGGCTGGCACTCAAAATGCGGTTGGCTTCTGCCTTGGCCTTGGCTTCGATGATCTTCCGCTCTGCTTCCTTGCGCTCCTGCTCGAGGATGTACTCGTACTTCAAAGCCAATTGCTCGGCTTCAATCTTTTCTTCAATAGCGGTCTTCACTTTTTCCGGCAATTCAATGTCGCGAATCAAAGTGGCACGCAGATCAATAAAATTAGCGGCCAGCTCTTTTTTCAAATCCTCCTGGATGAGGTTCTGCACCTCGTCTCGCTTGGTTGAATACAGCTCTTCCGGATTATAGCGCCCTATGATTCTGCGCACAGCCGAGCGCACTTCAGGCCGCACCAGAGACTGCATGTAATTTGGACCAAATTTCTCGTGCAAATCTCCAATCTTGTCGTAAATGGGATTGACGCGCACCGTAACATCCAGCTTGATGTTCAAACCATTGCTCGACAAGACCGTCATGGTTTCCTCAATCTGCTTCTCACGGATGTCATAGACATACATGGTGTTCCAGGGCGCTACCATGTGAAAGCCGGGTTCATAAATGCGTTCCTTATCCAAGCCTCCGCCAAAGCGGCGGAATAACACTCCGCGCTCTCCGGCATCAATGGTCAAAAAGGTAGAATTCGCCAAAATAATGACGACAATGAAGATCACGAAGAGAAAAACTCCGGATGAAATCAACTTCTTTTGGTTCATTTGTTTCTTGTTTGGTTAAGTGCGCTAAAAGTACGACAAATTGCACAAAAGGCTCATTTTTTTCGACCAACGTCAGCTCCTTTGCGCCAAATCATTCTTCTTCAAACCAATTTTCCAGTTTCTTTGCCAAAGCCTTGCCCGCAACTGCCAGCAACTCCTCGGGCGAAGCCGAGCGCAAACGCTTGAGCGAACCAAAGTGCTTCAGCAATTTCTGTGCCGTCTTCTCCCCTATGCCCGGAATTTCCGTCAACGACATGCGCGTAAACTGCCGGCTCCGCTGGTCGCGATGAAAACTGATGGCAAAGCGGTGGGCCTCATTGCGCAATTGCTGAATCAACTTCAGACTCTCCGACTTTTTGTCCAGATAAAGCGGGATGGAATCGCCCGGCAAATAAATCTCCTCCAACCGCTTGGCGATGCCGGCCACTTGTACGCGCTCCAGGATATCCAACTTTTTCAAAGCTTTGACTGCTGCACTCAATTGCCCCTTTCCGCCATCTATCAGAATCAGTTGAGGCAGAGGCTCCGAGCGCTCTATGAGCCCGCGATAGCGCCTGAACACGACTTCTTCCATGCTCGCAAAATCATTGGGCCCTTCTACGGTTTTTATGTTAAAATGACGATAATCTTTCTTTGACGGCCTGGCATTTTTGAACACCACACAGGCCGCTACGGGCTGCGCTCCCTGGATGTTGGAATTGTCAAAACACTCAATATGCAAAGGCAGCTCCTTTAAATGCAAATCCTTTTGCAGCGTCCGCAAAATGCGCTCTGAAGAAGTTTTTCGCCTTTGCTGAGAAGCCCGGGACTTTTGCTGCTGCAGCATAAAAAAGCGGGCATTTTTTTGCGAAAGCTCCAACAGCTTCCGCTTATCGCCGATTTTGGGGTTCACCAATTTAAAATCTTTCTGTGGCAGGGGGATTTTTTGTTCCGTCAAAATTTCAGGCGCAATACTGTTGAAGCGATCCCGGATTTCAAGTATGGCAAAGGCCAGCAAGTCCGCTTCATCCTGGTCCAGGTTTTTAACCAGCTCCTGCGACCAGGTGTGGATGATGGCCCCATGCACGACCTTGAGGTAATTCACATAAGCATAGGTCTCATCCGAGCAGATCGCAAAGACATCCACATCTTTAATCGTCGGGCTGACTACGGTAGAGCGTGCCTGATAGTTTTCAAAGGCGCGCAATTTTTCTTTAATTTCCTGGGCTTTTTCGAACTCCAGCCTTTCGGCAAATGCCATCATTTGCTCGCGGAAATGCTTTTTGACCTGAGCGAAATGCCCCCTGAGGATGTTTTTAATTTGTTCAATGCGCCGATTGTATTCCTCTTCTTCCTCCAGACCTGTGCAGGGCCCTTTGCAGTTTTTGATATGGTACTCCAAACACAGCTTAAATTTTCCCGCCTCGATGTTTTTCTCAGAGAGATTATACGTACAGGTACGCAGCGGAAACAACTGCCGCAACAATTCCAGGATGGTTTTGATGCGGGTCTTGGAAGTGTAAGGGCCGAAATAAACAGAGCCGTCCCGTATGACATTGCGCGTGATAAAAACGCGTGGGAAACGCTCATGCTTGATGCAAATGTAAGAATAGGACTTGCCGTCCTTAAGCATGTGGTTGTAGCGCGGCTGGTATTTTTTGATGAGGCTGTTTTCCAAAAGCAGAGCATCTGCCTCCGTATCTACGAGGATGTATTCCACCCGAACGGCCTTGCGCAACATGATGCGCGTCTTGGCCGGATGGCGGGACGTGGAAGTAAAATAAGAGGCAATGCGATTCTTCAGGCGGCGGGCTTTGCCCACGTACAACACGACATCCTCCTCATCTATAAACTTATAAACACCCGGAAGTACCGGAATGTCTGCAGCTATTTTTTTAAAATCCTCAGGACTCATGGGCCAGACTTAATATCCTGTCTAAGGCTTCAGAGAGGTCGGAGCATGAAAATACTTCATTTTCGGGAAAATTGTCCTGCACTTCTTCGCCTGTAAAACCGCGCAAACTCACAGAGCCGTGAGAAGGCCATTCATGCGGATCAGACAGATTAGGCGGCAAAGCCTGCCGGCCCAAATGAAAACAGTCATCCTTCAAGCTATAAGAGACGACAAGCAGCGTTCCCCACTCCTTATCGGAAGCAGCGGGAAAGCTCACTACCAAAAGCCAGGGGCTGTCAAAGTACAGGCTCATAAACTCTCTGGAACGAATCAACAGGCCTCGCGGGCCGCCAAAAGTCAGCCCCAACTTGGGAAACAGCCTGGCGCGAATACCCCTGCTGACCAACTCTTCGTGCAGCAGCGAAAGGAGCTTAATGATGATGTTGGGCTCCAACAACTCATGCGGAAAGCGGCTATAGGGAACCCAACGGCTTTCGGCAGGCAAAAAGCCCTCTATGTTTTTACCTATGCGCAGTTTGTAATCAAACTTTGGAATGCCCGGCACCACATAGCCCGGGTAATAATACCCCTTTTTCTTTTCCAGCGAATAGGCAATCTCCAACAACATCGTCCAATACCCCAGGCTATAGCGGGCATAAGCCGGATGGTAAATGCCGCTGATGCTGGTCGTGCTGTTCATGCCCTCGTCAAAAAGACTGAAGGCCACCAATTCATCTCCATCGTAAATGGCTACTTCCAGACTGTCAAATACATTGCCTTCGGCAGGGCCATTGACCTGCTCTTTAAAACTGGGGGCCAAATAGCCATCGAAAAAAGCGCGATAAAGACTAAAGAGCCTCTCCTGCTCTTCGTGAAAAACAAAACGCCGTACTTCTACCCTAAAACGCCTGCTGTTGCGGCGCATCAACTTGCGCTGCCGCTTGTCAAAAGCAAAGTCCTTCAGGGGCAGGCGCGTCCAAATCACAGGGGCAGGCCCCAGATCGCCCCACAAAACCGAGCAGGTATAAATACCCTGCCCCATGCGATACCAGCCACTGGCGAGGTACATGTCCAACTCCCAGGGGTAAATCCTGTCTAACCTTCTTACTACCGTTTGCATACTCCGTTAAACTTCCTGTGCTTAAAGACATCCAAAGAAGCGTTTGACACCCTTGTTGTGCCGTTCGTTTTGCATTTCTCGCCCTTCGTTGAATAAAACGACGGGGCATAAAAAAATAAAACTTACTTTGCTTCAGTTGTTCAAAGATAAAGTTTTCTTTCAAGAAATCGCCGCAAACAGCTGCTATTCACGGACAAAATAAAAACTTTTCACACAAATCCGAACCAAAATGAAAGCACTTTTTTTTCTCAGCCTGAGCTTCTTCATGCTCATCAGCACTTTCACCCTCGCGCAGGCGCCCCAAAATGCCCGCGAAGCTGTTCAAAATGAACGCCAAATCCGACGCGACCGAAGCCTGCTGGCGCGTGATCGCCAAGAGTTGGCAGCCTTCGACCGCAAGCGCATGCGCATCTACGAAGCCTGGAAAGCCGGCGACATTCAAAGCGTCCGCCTCCTAAAAAAGGAACTGCTCAAAGACATGGACCGCGAAATCGCCCAGGCCCGGGCATGGCTCAGCCAAACCCAGGCAGAAGTCCATCAAAGCAAAAAGGAATTACAACAGGAAAAGGACGAACTCGCCCGCGATCGCCAGGATGCCCGCCACCCCCGCCACGATGCCCTCGATGACGCCCGCGACCTGCACCGCGACCGGCACGACAAACGAGACGACCGGCGCGACCTCGCAGACGACAAGCGCGACCGCAATCAGGCCGCCAAGCGCCTCGACCGCATGATCGAAATCCGCAACCAACTGCTCGCCTACGAGTTTGTCCTCAACGGCGCTCCGGGCGATAATCCCATAAACAAACTGCGCCTGCTCGACGAGTTCCAGCACATCATGGAAAAACAAGTCAATGCCCTGGCCCGCGAACTGGGCGAAGACATACAGGAACGCAAAGAGGATGCCCGAGAGCGGCGAGATGACCGGCGCGAACGACGTGAGAAGTATTGAAAAAAAATGCCGAGCTTTGCTCGGCATTTTTTTTATTGCGCAATGATGACTTACCAAGAAACCCTGCAATACCTCTATGCCCAACTGCCCATGTTTCAGCGGCAGGGGCCCAAGGCTTTTAAAAAAGACCTGACCAACATCCGGCGCCTGCTCAAATTGCTGGGCAATCCACACGAATCGCTCAAAGCCATCCACATCGCAGGCACCAACGGCAAGGGCACCGTGGCTCACCTCATAGCCGCAGGCCTGCAATACTCCGGCATCAAAACGGGCCTCTACACCTCGCCCCACTATCGCGACTTCCGCGAGCGCATCAAAATTGACGGGCAGTACATCAGCAAAGAAGAAGTCATTCGCTTCGTGCATACCCATAAAGGCATGATCGAAACCATCCAACCCTCGTTTTTTGAAATCACCGTCGCCCTCGCTTTTGCCACATTTGCCGAAAGGCAGGTTGATATAGCCGTCATAGAAACCGGACTGGGCGGGCGCCTCGATTCGACCAATGTCATAGACCCGCTCATCAGCATCATCACCAACATCAGCTACGACCACCAAAATTTCCTCGGCGACACCCTCACCGCCATCGCCTCCGAAAAAGCAGGTATCATCAAAAAAGGCCGCCCCGTAGTCATCGGCGAATCCCGGCCGGAAACGGACCGCATTTTTAAATTCGTGGCAGAAGAATACGAGGCCCCCATCTATTTTGCAGAAGAAATGATTGAGGCTGAACAACTCGAGCAAAACAAAGAATTCACCACCTTCAATTTTTCAAAAAAAGATTCCTTCAATTTTCACTACATCGAGGTCGGCATCACCGGGCCCTTTGCTTTAAACAATGCCCGCACAGCCCTTGCAGCTCTTGACGTCATGTATGAGATGGAAATATTCTCTCCGCTGGTCGTGCCCAACCTGCTCATGGCCTGGCCGGATGTCAAAAAACTCACTGCCTATCAGGGCCGTTGGCAATGGCTGGGCGAGAAGCCCGACATCCTCTGCGACAGCGCGCACAATGAGGCGGGCCTGCAAAAAGTTCTATACGCCTTGCGGCAAATGAATTACCCGCGAGTACACATCGTGCTCGGCATGGTCTTCGACAAGGGGCCTGAAAAATTGTTGAAACTGCTCCCCCAAGGCGCGCAGTACTACTTTTGCAAACCCGACATTCCCCGCGGCATGAAGGCCGAAGACCTCCGACAACTGGCAAACACCTTTGGCTTAAAGGGAGAGGCCTGGCCCTCCGTCAGACTTGCTCTCGAAGCAGCGAAAAAAGCAGCACGGGAAGACGAACTCATCTTCGTCGGCGGCAGCACTTTTACCGTGGCGGAAGTCCTGTGAAGTTACTTCTCATCGCCCACCCAGGCGATGCACTTGAGCTCAATGGCAATGGGCGTGGGCAAAGCGCTGATGCCGACCGTCGTGCGGCAGGGGCCTCCTTCGGGGAAATACTGTGCATAAATGCGGTTAAAGGTGTGAAAATCCCGCTGCATATCGGTCAAAAAGACGGTGATGTCCACCAGGGCATCCCAGCTTGCCCCGCAAGCCTCCAACACCGATTTTACATTGGCAAAGACCGCATGACACTGCGCTTCAAAATCAAAGGTTTCAAAATTGCCGGAAGGCGTGCGCTTCAGGCCGGGCACCTCATTGGTTTTGGGGTCGCGGGGACCAATGCCTGACAAAAACAACAAGTTCCCCACTCTGCGTGCGTGGGGGTAAGCGCCTACGGGGCGCGGGGCTGAAGATGCGTGTATTTGTTTTTTCATGGCATGTTTTTTATCCCACCAACTCCATCCATGCCTCTTCTTTTTCTTCAATTTGCTTTTGCAAGTCGTCCAGTTCTTTGGACAATTCGGCTATGGTTTCCGGAGAGAGATTGGGTTTATTGAATTTTTCGTGTATGGCCTGCTTGCGCTCTTCAAGACGGGCAATGGCCTGCTCTAAGCGGCGCACCTGCTTGCGTTGCTCGTAATTAAGCTGGTCGCTGACAGGAGCTGAAGGAGTCTGTGCATTTGCCGAAGCAGCACGGGCTTCTTTTTTCTTTTCCGCCTGCAGCAGTTGTTGCTGCTCTTTGCGCTCCCGGATTTTTTGCTCGCGATATTCGATGTAGCGACCGTTGAAGTCTTTAATGCGGCCCTCGCCTTCAAAGACGAAGAGGTGGTCGGCTACTTTATCGAGAAAAAAGCGGTCGTGCGTAACCACCAATACGCAGCCCGGAAAGTCCAGCAAAAAATCTTCCAGCACATTGAGCGTAACGATGTCTAAGTCATTGGTGGGCTCATCCAATACCAGAAAATTGGGGTTTTGCATGAGCACCTGCAAGAGATGCAGCCGGCGCTTTTCACCCCCGCTGAGTTGAGAGACGTAAACCTGTTGTTGCTTGCGGTCAAAGAGAAAGCGCTCCAGCAATTGAGGGGCCGTGAGTTTCTGCCCTTTGGCAAGCGGAATGAACTCGGCAATTTCCGTAATGACATCAATGACGCGCTTGTCTTCTTCCAGCAACAAGCCGTCCTGGCCGTAGTAGCCGAATTTTACCGTCCCCCCCACCACCACAGAACCGCTGTCGGGCCTCAATTGCTTTGTGAGCAAACGAAGGAAGGTCGTCTTGCCACAGCCATTGGGACCCACGACGCCCACGCGCTCGCCCTTTCGAAATTTGTAATTAAACTCCTTGAGAATGACTTTGTCGCCATAGGCTTTGCTCAGGTAGTGGGCTTCGAGGATTTTACTTCCGAGCCGCTCGCCTTTGATGTCTATGTGGATGGTCTGCTGTTCAATTTTTTTGGAAGCGGCCTCTTTAATTTCTTCGAATTTTTGCAGCCTTGCCTTGCTCTTCGTCGTCCGAGCCTGAGGCATGCGGCGCACCCACTGCAGTTCCCGCTTCATCAGCTTGCGGGTTTTTTCGAGCACTACGGCCTCATTTTCGTGCCGGGCCAGTTTTTTGGTCAAAAAGTCCGAGTAACTGCCGGAATAAGAATAGAGCCTGCCGCCATCCAGCTCAAGGATGCGATCGCAAACCCGCTCCAGAAAAAAGCGGTCGTGTGTAACCAACAGCAGCGTCAATCCGCTGCGAGAGAGATAGCCCTCCAGCCACTCGATCATCTCCAGATCCAGGTGGTTCGTGGGCTCGTCGAGGATGAGGAAATCCGGTTCGCTGAGGATGAGGCGTGCCAGGGCCACCCGCTTGCGCTGGCCGCCGGAGAGGTGCTCGACGCGGGCGTCTAAGTCTTTGATCTCCAGCTTGTAGAGAATTTCTTTGGCCCGGGCTTCGATGTCCCAGGCGTGTGTCTCATCCATTTTAGCGAGCGCATGCTGCAATTCTTCCTCTTTTTTTCCGTGCAAGAGCGCATCCTGATAAGCCCGGATGGCCCGCAGGGGCGGAGCATCGCCTTCAAAAACGGCATCCAACACCGTCCAGCCCGTATGAAACTCGGGTTCCTGGGGCAGGTAGCCCATTTGTATGCCTTTGGCGATCTGCAAACGGAAGTGCTCACCCTCTCCTTTGAATTGCCCCGTGAGCAGGCGCAGCAGGGTGGACTTCCCCGCTCCGTTGCGGGCGATCAAAGCCACCTTCTCCCCGCGGTTGATGCGCAGGGAGATGTCTTCAAAAAGCAGCTTGTCGCCATAGCTGAGGCTGGCGTGTTCTAAAGTGAGATAGTTCATATCGCGAGCTTGCAGGGAGAGCAAAGATAGGGAAACTCCAAACGCCAAGCGCTTTTTTTGTAGCTTTGAGCGCTTATGTTTGAAGCAATGGTTCATTAAGTTTTTAGCCACCTGTCTCCATTAGAAACCAAGCTATCAAGTTGAACCAGCTAAAAAATCTGTCAGATTGAGCCTGCCGAAATCCGCGAAAACCTTCAGACTGAGCCTGCCGAAGCCCGCGTCATCTGTCAGGCTGAGTTTGCCGAAGCCCGCGTTCTATCACGTCCCTATTGGCTGCCTCCCGAGCCGGCCCCATAGGATAAGTGAATCTTCAAAAATCCGCTCCCCGATCTTCCGCTTTGGCTCCAGCTCGGGGATCGGAGATGGGCTCAATTGTCAGATGGTCTCATTTATTTTATGCTACTTTGCAATCAAGCCTAAGTTGACAAAAATAAAAGGGGTATTGGAACTTCGCTGAACTCTGGGCATATTGCTATCTCAAAACGTAATGAACCATTGTTTAAAGCGGATTACAAAAATAAATAAATAACAGATGACTCAACAACTCGAAAAAGCCACAGTGGTAAAATCCACCGGCAGTTGGTACAGTTTGCGTTTGCCGAAAGGCGAAAAGTTGCAGGCGCGCATCAAAGGCAAATTCAGATTGCACGGCCTGCCACTGACCAATCCCGTGGCTGTGGGCGATGAGGTGGAGTTTGAGCGGCTCAAAGACGGTACCGCCATCATCAAAAGCATCCTGCCCCGCAAGAACTACGTGGTGCGCCAATCGCCCCGCAAAAAGCACGGCCTGCATCTGCTGGCTGCCAACGTGGACCAGGCCGTACTCATCGTTACCATCCGCCACCCCAACCTCAAACAGGGCTTTATAGATCGCTACCTGCTCATGACGGAGCCTTACAACATCCCTGCCATCATCGTCTTCAACAAGGCGGACCTATACGACGAAGACGACCTCGCCATTTTTGAATACCTGCAATACATCTATGAAAAAATCGGCTATAAAGTCTTGCTCACCTCAGCCACGAAAGGTGCCGGCCTGGACGAATTCAAAGCCATGCTCAAAGACAAAACCAGCCTGCTCAGCGGGCAGTCGGGCGTGGGCAAATCCTCGCTCATCAACGCCATCGAGCCCGCCCTTCAACTCAAAACGGGCGAGCTGTCTGACTACTCCGGCAAAGGTCAGCACACCACCACCTTTGCAGAAATGCACCCCCTCAGCTTTGGAGGCTTCATCATTGACACTCCGGGCATCAAAACGCTGAGTTTTAACCATTTGGAGCCTCAGGATGTAGCCCACAACTTCAGGGAATTTTTTGAGCTTTCGCCAAATTGCCGCTTCGGAGGTTCCTGTCTGCATCGCGACGAACCCGGCTGTGCCGTCAAACAGGCCATAAAAGAAGAGCGCGTCAGCGAATTGCGCTACCTCAACTACCTCAGCCTGCTCGAAGAAGTAGAAAGCCAAAATTACTGGGAAAGGAGGAAGGACTATTGAGCCTGAGACTCCTTGTTCATGCGGTCAATCAAGCGGCCCGTGATGCGCAGGAAATTCATCTCGGTAATAATGCCTACCAGTTCACCGGCCTTGGTAACCACGGGCAGGCAGCCAATTTTCTTATCCCGCATAATATCCATGGCCTCCACCACTGACTGCTCCGGCAAAATGGTGATGGGATCTTCGATCATGATGTCCTTGACGTAGCAGTTTTTCTTCTTTTTTTTCAGGGCGCCATTTTTTGAAAAATAGCGCAGCAAGAGGCGGGAAGTTATCAGGCCGGCCAAGTGGCCTTTGCTGTCTTCCACAGGCAGATATCGAATTTTTCGCCAATCCATCAACTCTGCCACAAACTCCACCAGGTCATCAGGCTGCACGGTATAAAGGTCGGTTTCCATAAACTCTTCCACCAGCAGGTCCTGAGGGTGGTACTCCGGCAAGTCGGAAGGCCGGGGCATTTCCCACTCGTGTACGGGTACGTCTTTCCACTGGTTTTTAATCACGCCTGCTGTAATGGTAGCCAGGGCTTCATCAGAAGAGATTTTTTGCTTCAGATCGGTATAGGCCCGCAATTGCCAGCGGGCGCCGGTCATGTGGCTATCCACGCGGGCGCGAATAATGCCGAGGTATTTATCCATATCGGCCTTCTTGACCTTTTGCTTCTTCAGGCCCTTTTCTGCAATGGGCAGCAGGACATCGCCGATCAACTCCACGGCGCTCAGTTTCTGCTCGTCAAACCAATTGAAGCGGGAATCAATGCCAAAGCGGGCAGCTTTGATAAAGTTGTCGCGCACATCGGCAAAAAGCAAATGCTCTCGCACATCCTCCACCTCATCAGCCAGGCCGACCATGGCGCCCAGCCAGAAGGCAGCATTGGCCACTTCGTCGAGTACGGTGGGGCCGGAGGGGAGCACGCGATTTTCGATGCGCAGATGAGGCTTGCCATTCTCACTGATACCATAGCAGGGCCGGTTCCAGCGATAGACCGTAGAGTTGTGTACCTGCAAGGCACGCAGCTTTGGCACCTTTTCCTCCGCGATCATTTCCAGGGCATTTTCGGTAATGTCTGCTGCCAGCAAAACGCGGAAACGGGCGATGTCTTCGCGATAAATTTCGAGTATGGAGTGATGCAGCCAGTCTTTGCCAAAATGCACGCGCGGGCTGCGCTCGCGCATGTGTTCATGCGTACTGCGCGTATCTAAGGCCTGTTGGAACATGGCGATGCGGCTCTCGTGCCACAGCCTTTTCCCAAACACCAGCGGCGAGTTGGCAGCCACAGCCATCACCGGTGCTGCCAGTACCTGGGCGATGTTGTACATCTTGACAAAATCTTTGGGCGATACTTGCAGATGTACCTGGAAGCTCGTATTCGCCGCCTCCAGCATGGGGGAGTCGTGCTTCAGCAAAAGCTCATCTATGCCCGTCAAACGCAACTCATAAGCCGGCCCCAGCAATTGCTCGTTGATGGCATCCATCAAAGCGCGATAGCGCTTGCGGGGCGTCAGATTGTGCAGGCCCAAGTCGGATTTGCGCAAGGTCGGCAAAATGCCCGTCAGAATGACTTCCGCTCCCAGCTTATGCACTTTTTTGCGGATTTTTTCCAGCTTCTCCCGATTCTCTGCCTCCAACTTAC
The DNA here is from genome assembly GCA_027030635.1 of Saprospiraceae bacterium. GTDB lineage: Bacteria > Bacteroidota > Bacteroidia > Chitinophagales > Saprospiraceae > WGBN01. Next base: position 15,917 of record JALVES010000057.1, read on the forward strand.
TGAGGCAGTCTCCTTTGAAAAGGCGCGGCTCCAGATTGGTCTCCAAGTTGAATTTGGCCAGCTCGGTTTCCACCCAATCGTATTCCTTCATGCTGTTCAGAGCCTCATCGGCAATGGTCGCAGGCTTGTAATTCTTCACATTGACCAGGCACATTTCCTGCTCTGCCCCTATCCGGCTTACACCGCTCTCAAACCAGTCGTTTTCAAGCATGTATTCCAAAGCGCGAATGTCGTCCAAAAGCCGCTGCACAAAACGGCTCATCTGGCGCTTGTCTTTTAACTTAGATACGCGTTGCTCTCCCATGTTTTTCGTTTTGGAGTTATTTTTTACCGCTATTCACTCGTTCAACGGCTTGTTTAATCGTCAGGACTTTCATTTTCCATATTTTGAATTCGTTG
>JALVES010000058.1 GCA_027030635.1 Saprospiraceae bacterium
CTTTTCCACATTGAGCTTGGAGACGATGCCGTTGATGGGTGCGTACAGGCTGGTGCGGCGCAGGCTGGTGCGCAATTCCTTGAGCGTAGCCTCGGCACTTTGCACGTTAAATTGGGCTGCCTTCGCACTCCCCTCGGCTGAGCGAATGGAAGCCTCTGCACTGCGCAAATTGGCTTCAAGGGCTTTGAGGTTGGACTGCGACGATTCAAATTCAGCCTGAGAGATGACGCCATCCTTGTAGAGCTGCTCATTGCGCTTGTGGATGTCGCGGGCATTGATGAGCTGGGCCATGATCTGCTCCTTTTGGGCCTTGAGGTTGTCCACCTGAGCGCGGGCATTGGCCAACTGGGCCTTGGCGGCATTGACGGCAGCATGGCCGCGTTCGACCTGAGATTGGTAAGCATCGGGATCAATGCGCGCCAACAGTTGTCCGGCAACAACGGAGTCGCCCTCCTCCACGAATAAATCCACCACTTCTCCGGAGACGTCTGAGCTAATCTTGACCTCCGTTACGGGAAAGATTTTTCCGCTGGCAGAAACCGCCTCGAGTATGTCGCGGCGGGCGACCTTTTCGGTAAACACCTTTTCGCCTTTCGGTTTATTCTTAGATTTTACGACTGCGGCAAAGATGAGCAAAACGACCAATGCGATCAAGCCGTAAATCCACTTTTTATTGCTTTTCTGTTTCATTTTGTAGCGTTTGTTGTTAATTTTTCGAGACTTACGCTGTCTGCCCCACTTTAATTCATTCAAAGCAGGAGCAGTTTTCAATTCAAAGTGAGCGGTTTGCCGAGGTAAAAGTCCACCAGTTTGAGGTAGAAGATGTAGGAGTATTTGGCTTTCAGCATCTCCGCCCGTGCCTGGTCGAGGCGCGTTTTGGTGGAATTGAGCTCATAGGCATTGATGGCTCCGAGAGCAAATTTTTTGGAGGCATTCTCATAGGAGGCTTCGGCGGCTTCGAGGGCTCTGGCCGAAGCCTGGTAAGCCTCTCTGCCGGAGCGGGCGTTGGCCACGGCAGTTTGCACAGCCGTTTGCAGGTTTTGGCGATTTTGGGTAGCCCGCAACCAGGCATCCATTTCGTTGAGGCGGGCCTGTTGAATGCCTATGCGCGCAGAGGAAGCATTGTAGATGGGAATCTGCAGGCTTACGCCAAAACCCTGGCCGAAGTTTTGGTCGAGCTGCTCCCAGTAAGCGGCATCGCCAAAGAGCGGGATGTCCTGAGAAAACTCAAAAGTCTGAGTCGTACCATCGGGCAGGCGCACCTCCACGGGTACGAAGGTGGTTTGTGTGCCTATGACTTCTTTGGCAGCGCTGGACCAGTTGGTATTCATCTGTGCAAAAAGCGAGAGGGAGGGATACATGCGGGCCTTGGCGATTTGGGTGCCTTTGGCGGCGCTCTTCATGAGGTAATCGTCGGCCTGGATGCGGGGTTGGGTTTGTAGTGCTGTTTGAAACACGGCCTCATCCGAGAAAACGATTGGTTCCGGCTCATTGGGCAGCGGCAAGTCGGGACGGGCAATTTCCAAGCTTTCCTCCGGAGGCAGCAATAAGAGGTGGCGCAATTGCAGGTAATTTTGGTCGAGGGCATTTTGCACCAGCACGCGGTTTTGCTCGGCGCTGGCCAGTTGGGCTTCCATTTCGAGGCGATCGTTGGCCGGCAGATTACCCGCTGCTATGAGCTTTTCCGTTTGTTGCAATTGCAATCGGGCCAGTTCTACGGCCTTTTCGGCAGCAGCCAGTTGTTCGTAATTCAGCAGGATGTTGAGGTAAGCGGTAGCCACCGACATGGCCACGTCCTGCTCGAGGGCAGCAGCCTCGTATTTGGCTGCTTCAATTTGCAGATCGCTTTGCTGAATGGCAAAATGCCTGGAGCCGCCCGAAAAGAGCGGCATGCCCGTTTGCAGGGAAAAGCTGTTGTAGTAAATGTTTTGGGTATTAAAGGTGTTGGTGGTGGGGTCAATGGTGCGGCCAAATTGCACACCGGCATTGACTCCGGCATTCAGACTGGGGAAGACCGACTGCACCGCTTGTTTCTTTCCCAACACCGCACGCTCAACGGCCAAGTCCGCTTGCTGAATGCCAATGCTGTTTTGCAAAGCGCGATCTATGCACTCCTCCAGCGTCCATATTTTTTGAGCCCGGGCAGCCGGAAGGAGCAGCAAAAGCAAGGCAAGAGAAAATAATTTCCGTAAACTCATCATGGCATTTGTTTCTTTTGCCACGAATATAGCGCCGCCGCGGTCGAACGCACGCTTTTTTATATCAACGGTAAGGGTTTATGGACGAAAGCGGAAGAAAGAGGCAAAAGGCAAAACCGACATTATTTATATCTTTGTGCTTTCACATCCAAACAGAAGCTGTTTGGTTTTTCCAAACTTCCCGAATCGGGAAGTTTGGGCGGCTTACGCCACCCAAACGCTTTGATTTGAGTATAACAAAAGACACTTCATGGGCTTATTGATTTTTGCCATCGTTTCTTACATCCTGCTCAGCATCAGCCTTTACTTCGTTTTTGAGAAAGCCGGCGAAGCCGGCTGGAAGGGGCTGGTGCCCGGACTCAACTTTGTCGTGTGGAGCAAACTGACAGGCCGCTCGCCTTACTATGCGCTTTGGCTGTTGGTGCCCATTGTCAATATTTTTGCTTTTGTGGGCATGAGCATAGACCTGGTGAGAAGCTTTGGCAAATACAGCTTTTGGCACAGCGTTTTGGCTGTGATTTACCCGCCGGCCTTTTTCTTCTATCTCGGTTTGAGCAAGGACGAAAAGTACATCGAGCCGGCCTGGATGAAAGAGAAGGAATACATGACACAGCTCAAACAGGCCCTGAAGACAGGCGATAAGCGCATTTTGCGAAAGCTCGAAAACAGCCCCTATGCCAAGTCTGCAGCTCGCGAATGGGTGGAATCCATCATCTTTGCCGTCTTTGCTGCGGCTTTCATACGCATGTTCCTCATTGAGGCCTATATGATTCCCACCTCTTCCATGGAGGGCACCCTGCTGGTCGGCGACTACCTCTTTGTCAGCAAGGTACACTACGGCCTGCGCACGCCCATGACGGTGGTACAGGTACCGCTTTTGCACAACCGCATTCCGGGCGTGGGCGAGTCGTATCTCAAGAAGCCCAGCCTGCCCTACAAGCGCCTGCCTGCCCTGCAAAAACTCAAGCGCAACGACATCGTAGTCTTCAACTTCCCCGAAGGCGACAGCGTCTATATCACCCCACAGCGCACTTACAGCATCTACGACAAACGCCACAATCCCCAATACGTGGGGCCGAGAATACGCGGCAAAAAACTGGTAACCCGCCCCATTGACAAAAAAGACCACTACGTCAAGCGCTGCGTAGCCGTAGCGGGCGACAGCCTGCAAATCATCAACAGCCAGCTCTACATCAACGGCCAGAAAGCGCCGAATCCGGAACACATCCAATTCATCTACAAAGTAACTTTCTCCGGGCCCGTCAACACCTCCTCTTTCCTCAAGTGGGGCATCTCACAGGAAGACGTCAAAGGCTCGGAGCAGGGCAACCCCCTGGTCAATTACATCGTGCTCAACCAAGAGCAAATCGAAAAACTGAAAAGCCTCGACCCGGGCCTGAAGGTCGAAAAGGTCAACATGGCCAATTTCTCTTCAGTCCCACACAACATTTTCCCCTACGCGCCCAAGCTCTTCCCCGACTGGACCATAGACGACTACGGCCCCGTTTACGTACCCAAAGCGGGCAGCACAGTAGCTCTGACGCCTGCCAACCTCGCCCTTTACCGCCGCATCATCGAAGTCTATGAGGGCAACAAACTCAGCCTGCGCAACGGCAAGGTCTTCATCAACGACCAACCCGCCGACACCTACACCTTTAAAATGGACTACTACTGGATGATGGGCGACAACCGCCACGGCTCCGAAGACTCCCGCTACTGGGGTTTCGTGCCGGAAGACCACATCGTGGGCAAGCCCCTTTTCATCTTCTTCTCCAAGGGGCCCGAAGGCATCCGCTGGGAGCGCATGTTTAAATCCGCCAACACCTTCTGAGCATGAAGCGCCACAAACTCTCGGGCAACTACTTCTTTGCAGGCATCAGCGTTACCCTGGTGCTCTTCATGCTCGGCCTGTTTGCACTCATCTTCCTGCAGGCCAACAACCTGCTGACCTACCTGCGCGAAAACGTCAACATCATCGCAGAGCTCAAGCGCGATGTAACGCCCGAACAAAAAGCAACACTGGAAAATTATCTCCGAAAAGCGCCTTATCTGAAAGCAGAGAGCCTTCAATTTATTAGTAAAGAAGAAGCCTTTCGGCAAATGCAGGAGGAATTCGGAGAAGAGCTCGAAATGCTCGACCTGGTCAACCCCATGTACGACACTTACGTCTTTCACGTAAAATCCGCGTTCTTAGACGCCAAAACGCTGAGCCGCATACGCACCAGCCTGAAAGCCCGCTTTGACTTCGTCAACGACCTCTACTACCGCGAAACGCTCATCAGCAATGCCGCGCATAACCTGAAAAAACTCGGCTGGATATCCCTGGGCATTGGCATCCTCGCCGCCCTGATAGCTCTGGTGCTCATCCACAATACCATACGGTTGTCTTTGCAGGAAAACCGCTTTCTCATCAAAACCATGCAACTGGTGGGTGCCTCCTGGGAGTTCATCAGCAGGCCCTACCTGCTCAAAAGCGCCCTGGCGGGCTTCCTCAGCGCCATCATCGCCGTAGCAGCTCTCGAACTGCTGCGCCAACGCATCATGCACGGCCTGCCCGAGTTGGCAGAAATCCAGGACATCAGCAAAATCGTCTTGATCTATGGCTCCCTCTTCGTGTTGGGAATTTTGATTTACGTGCTGAGCACCTATGCCGTCGTTAAGAAGCATCTGAAGATGAGGGTGGAAGATTTGTATTGAGAAAAAAAATCCCTGTGGCTTTGCCACAGGGATTTTTTCATTTGCCGAAAGGGCTCCTTGAGCATTTGCCGAAAGGGCTCCTTGAGCATTTGCCGAAAGGGCTCCCTTGAGCATTTGCCGAAAGGGCTCCTTGAGCATTTGCCGAAAGGGCTCCCTTGAGCATT
>JALVES010000059.1 GCA_027030635.1 Saprospiraceae bacterium
AAATAGCATATCCGAATTCCGATCCCACAGAAGACGATTTTCCGGGGGATATGCTCCTCGGGGATGATGGCAGTCTCTATGTATCGGGAATCGCGGTGGAAGGGGGGCAGCCCCATGCCGTTTTGTTGAAGTATGGCGTTTCGGTCTCTGTTGAGGCGTTGGCAGGCGGTTTGGAGGATTTACACTTCTTTCCCAATCCCACGGCGGGCTTTTGCCGCATTGAGGGAGAGGATATCGCAGAGGTGTCGGAAGTCGTTGTTTACAATGCACTTGGGCAAAGGGTGCAGGCCTTTTCTTTGAATGGCGCTCAGGATGTCATAGAGTTAGATGTCTCGGCCCTGCCCCCGGCTTGTTATTGTTTGTCTCTGAAGAGCACCGGGGGCAGGTATCGGGTTTTTAAGATGGTGAAGGTTGAGTAGTTTGGGTTATTTGAGTTTTTAAGGAGACCTGGTTACGGCTTAAGCAGCAGCGTCGTACCCGTAAGTTCCATATCTTCCCGTTTGCTGATTTGTTTGCGGTATTTTTTATCCACATACATTTGGGCCTGGTCGCCGTAGTGGGGGCTCATGAAGTGTCCTGACTGGCCTGTGGGGTTGATGGAGTAGGACTGGTCGGGCCGGGCGAAGTCTATGAGGATGCGCAGGGCGGGGCCGAGGAGTACGTCGTATTGGCCGGAGGGGTTGAGGTCGAATTTCATTTGCATGGGCACGAGGTTGCCTCCGTCCATGGGGAAGGGGCCGAGGTTGAAGATTTTGTCGAGCGGTTTCTTTTGGCCTACGGGGTGGATGTGGGTGAGGGTGTGTACTTTGCCCCACTGCCAGTTGTCTGGATTGTCTCCGAGTTCTTGTTGAAGTTGGGCGGTGGTTTTTTGCCAGGCTTGGCAGAGGATGTCTTCGCGGGATTCTGTTTGCTCGGGGGTGTTGCGGTCGTCCCACCAGGGGGCTTGCGGGTCTTGGAGGAGTTTGGGGATTCCCTTTTTTATGGCGTACCATCCGAGCATGTTTTGGAGGCTTTCTTCACCCAGTTCATCGCTGAGGGCATCGTGGAGGAGGAAGTAGAGCAGTTTGTGATAGATGACGGGGGCGGTGGCTTCGCGGGTGAGTTGGCCGTCCCAGTTGGCGAGGATTTGGATGAGGTTTTCGTTTTCGTTGCAGGATTGCTGCAGCAGGCCGGCGAAGAGCTGTGCCATTTGGTGGGTGGTGCCGGAATAGACATCGCCCTGGATGGTTTTGCAGTCTTCGAGGCTCCACTTTTCTTTTTGGGCGAGCAGTTGGTTGATGCGCAGGAAGCGGTCATCGGGCAGGTAGTAGCCCGGGTAGTAGTGAGCGGGGCCTTCCGTCGGGCGATTGTTGGCGGAGACGATGAAGCCGGAGGGCGGGTCTATGCTGTGGGGATTTTGGTCGAAGGGGAGGTATGCGCCTTCTGCATGGGCCGAATCGGCGGGCAGATGCAGGGGGTTGGAGGCATCGAGCATGAAAAAGGGGTTGACGCCCGGATTGCGTTTTGGGATTTTTCCGGTGCCCCACCAGGCGATGTGGTCGTCGGCATCGGCATAGAGGACGTTGAGGCCGATGAGGTCTATGCCGCTGACGTATTGCTGAAATTCTTCGAGATTTTGGCAGCGCTGGAGGTGGTAGAGGGTTTCGAGGAAGCGGCTGTTGAGATGGAGCAGTGACCACCATAGGGAGACGGGCTCTTCCACTTCTGTAAGTTCGTCCACTATTTTATTGACGATGGGCCCGCGGGGCGAGCTTTGAACGGTGATTTGGTAGCTGTCTTCGCCTTTGACGGAGATGGTTTCTTTGCGTTCCTGCAGAGGTATCCAGGCGGAGTCCTGCAGGATGAGTTTGGGGTTGTCGGGCTTGGTTTTTTCTTGGTAGAGGTCGAGGTTGTCTATGGGATAGATGGTGAGACCCCATCCGAGGCGGTTGTTGTGGCCGAGTATGGCATAGGGAACGCCGGCGAGGAAGTATCCGTAGAATTCGAAGCCCGGGTAGTTCATATAGGCTTCGTACCAGACGGAGGGTTGGGAGAAATGGATATGGGTGTCATTGGCGAGGATGGCGTGGCCGGAGGCGCTGCGCGAGGGCGCCAGCACCCAGGCGTTGGAGCCGGTCCAGAGGGGCAGGCCTGCTTTTTCGAGGGCATCGCCTATGGTGTGGAAGAGTCCTTCTTCGCTTGCAGGCATGCTTTGTTGGGAGGAGGGCAGTACGGCTTCTTCCCAGTATTTGGTGTATTCGGGTCCGAGTTCGGAGCGTATTTTGGCGAAAGCCGCATCGGAATGCACGGCATTGGTGAAGCCCAGGGCCATGTAATATACAATGGTATAGACATCTTCGAGATCGAACTTCGTTTTGGGGATGCCGATGAGGGTGAACTCCGGCGGAGTGGGGCCTTCGTCTATGAAGGCGTTGATGCCGTTGAGGTAGCTTTGGGCGAGCTGCAGCCATTCCTGGTTCTGTGCTGAGCGGAAAGCGGCGACCTGTTGTTCTGCCTTTTGGCGAAAGCCAAGGGTGCGGAACAATTCGTCCACTTCTTTGAGCTCGGGGCCGAGGATTTCGGAGAGGCGGCCGGAGCTGAGGCGGCGCAGCATTTCCATTTGGAAGAGGCGGTCCTGGGCGTGGATGTAGCCCATGGCCCGATAGGCGTCGGGGGCATTTTGGGCGTAGATGTGGGGGATGCCGTATTCATCGAAGACGACTTCCACTTCTTGCTGCAGCCCGGGGAGTTTGGCCTGGCCTTTGTATTTGGGAGCGGTGCTTTGGAGATATATCCAGAGACCGAGGATGAGGATGAGCAAAAGGGCAACGAGGGCGAGCAGGATGCGGCGGAAACGTTTCATGTTGGTGTTTTTTTGCATCAAAGATAGCAAAAAGGCTAACTTTGCGGCCATGTACATAGACACCCATGCTCATTTATACATAGATCGCTTTGATGAGGACCGCGATGAGGTTATTGCACGGGCTTTGGAGGCCGGTGTGGAGAAGATGCTTTTGCCGAATATAGACCTCGGCACCGTGCCCGCCATGTTGCATTTGGCGAAAGCCTGGCCCGGGCATTGCTATCCGATGCTGGGGTTGCACCCTGTGGATGTGAAAGCCGATTACAGGGAGGTGCTGAGTGAGATGAAGAAGTTGTTGGACGAGGAGCCGTACATTGCCGTGGGCGAGATTGGGATAGATTTGTACTGGGACAAGACCTATAAGTATCAGCAGGAGCAGGCTTTTTTTGAGCAGATTGAGTGGGCGAAGGAGCGGGGCTTGCCCATAGCGGTACACATTCGCGAGGCCATGGATTACACCTTGGATTTGCTGGCGGAGGTGCAGGGGGATGATTTGCGGGGTGTTTTGCACTGCTTTACGGGCGATTACCGCCAGGCGGTGCGTGCTTTGGACATGGGTTTTTATCTGGGCATAGGCGGAGTGTTGACTTATAAGAAGAGCGGTTTGCGGGAGGTTTGCGCCCGTTTGCCGTTAGAGTCCCTGTTGCTGGAGACCGATGCTCCCTTTTTACCTCCCGTGCCGTACCGGGGCAAGCGCAACGAGAGCGCTTACATCCCGATTATTGCGCAGGCATTGGCCGGGGCCATGCAGCGGGATGTGGCTGAGATTGAGCAGCAGACGACGCGGAATGCCCGTGCTTTATTTGGTTTGGCGTAAGCCTTTTGGCGGGAGGGCATTGGAGTTTTGCACCGTATCGGGCTTTGTTTGCATCTGTGATATAGGGCGTTTTGAGCTGATTTGGAGATTTTTTTTCCTTCGTATGGGTGCGAAATGGTTTTTTTTTCACATTTTTGCGCTCTATGTGTTGAAAGTTTAAATTGAATTTCTATTTTTGCTTTCGCAAAATGCGTCAAGGGACGCATTTTTTGGTACAGGAACTAAGCAGGGAGAGGTGCTCGAGTGGCTTAAGAGGCACGCCTGGAAAGCGTGTATACCCCAAAAGGGTATCGCGGGTTCGAATCCCGCCCTCTCCGCTTTCACGTTTAACTTAGAACATTTCGTAAAACCTATTTAATCATGCGAAACCTATTTGCACTTTTGCTCATGTTGGGGCTGATTGCGTTTGTCAATGCGCCGGTTGTAGCCCAAGAAGAATCGCAAGCAGGCACTGAAGAGCAAGCTGCTACCCAAGAGGAAGCTGCTGGCGAAGAAGCTGCCGCTGAAGAAGCCACTACCGGGGAGGAAGCTGCTGCTGAAGAAGCCGCTGCCGAGGATGATGCAGCTGCTGCCACTGCCGAGGAGGATTCTGATGAAGAAGCGCCAAAGAAAACCGGCTTTCAGACTTTGAAAGAGAAGTTTATTGAAGGTGGTTGGCAATTTATGAGTACGGTATTGGTGTGTTTGATTCTCGGTTTGGCATTTGCCATTGAGCGCATCATCACGCTGAATATCGCTACGGTAAATACCGAAGAGCTGCTCGCCAAGATTGACGACCGCCTGAAGAACAATGACATGGAAGGCGCTTTGGAGGTTTGCAAGTCCACTCCCGGCCCTACAGCAAGTATTTTGTATCAGGGTTTGAAGAATGTACCCCGTGGCGCTGATGCCGTAGAGAAAGCCATTGTTGCTTACGGAAACGTGCAGATGGGTATGTTGGAGAAAGGCCTTGTATGGATCTCACTTTTCATTGCCATTGCCCCGATGCTCGGATTTATGGGTACGGTTATTGGTATGATCCAGGCCTTTGATAAAATCGAGAAGGTGGGCGACTTGTCTCCTGCAGTCGTTGCCGGAGGTATCAAAGTGGCCTTGTTGACGACGGTATTCGGTCTTATTACGGCTATCATCCTTCAGATTTTTTACAACTACATCGTCTCTAAGATTGACAGCATTGTAAACAAGATGGAGGAGGCCACGATCGAATTCATCGACATTTTGATTGACAACAACATGCTCAAGCACTAAAACACAGTACCGATGTACACATTTTTGACTAAATACGGGCAGCTTGTCTCGCTGGGCATAGGGGTGCTGATCATTGTTGCCTTTTATCTGACTGC
>JALVES010000060.1 GCA_027030635.1 Saprospiraceae bacterium
GGATGAGGCGCTCCTCGTCTATGTTGCACTCCAGGATTTGGGTGGCAAGGCGCTTGATGCGCAATTCAATATCGCGATGATTGAGGACTTGCATTTGGGTTGATGAGTTTGATGGTTTGAGTGTTGCCGGCTCAAAGATAGCTCGCTTTGTAAAATAATCTATAGTTAGGGCTTCTTTAAAAAGTCGCCCTACGCCCTAAGAGCCTTGAAGATAAAGGGCTTTTGGCGAAAAAAAGATGCATAGAAGGGCTTGAAGTGTATCGCCCTGAGCGGAGTCGAAGGGCAAGAAAAAGTAGCATTTTGGACAAAAAAGCTTGCACTTATGGTTCTATATATATTATTTAAGCGAATGAAAATTATCAAGGAAGGCTCTGCGAATCCTTTGCATTTTCCGGCTGCCCGCGCCCCCGGCCCCTGAAGGGGTGGGCCGCCCGCGAAAATGCAAAGGTATGTCTTAGGGAGCCAAGACCTGTACTTTTGGGAAACAAATGGCCAAAAACTTAATGAGCCATTGATTAAGATTCCTTGCAAAAACGCATTTATGCGTATCTTTCGCCCTGAAAACGCAAGACCATGCTGCAAGCCGTTATTTTTACCATTGTCGTCATTCCCGCTTTGGCATTTGCCGCAAGGCAATACATGCACATACGCCGGAATATTTTGCTCGGCAAAGACGAAGACCTGAGCGATCACAAGCCTCGGCGTTGGCGCAATATGCTGCTCTTTGCCCTGGGGCAGCGCAAGATGTTTAAGCGCTTTATCCCTGCGATTTTGCACTTTTTCATCTATACGGCCTTCCTCATCACCCAGGTCGAGTTGATCGAAATTTTTGCAGACGGCTTTACGGGGCATCACCGGATTTTTGCCTCTTCACTGGGGGGCTTTTACACCTTTGTTATCAATTTTATTGAGATTCTTTCGCTGCTTGCCTTTTTTGCGACAGTGGTGTTTTTGATTCGGCGCAATATCTTGCATGTTCGTCGTTTTGAGAAGCCGGAGATGGAGGGTTGGCCCAAATTGGATGCCAATCTGATTTTGTTTGGCGAGATTTTGCTCATCATCGGCATCTTCAGCATGAATGGTGCGGATGTGCTGTTGCAAAATTTGGAGCCTCAGCACTATCCCGAGACGGGGCGGCTGTTGATCAGCGATGCTTTGGGGCCTGTTTTATTTGGTGGCCTTTCGGCAAATGCTTTAGAAGTCGTGGAGCGCTTCGGTTGGTGGTTGCACCTGCTGGTCGTGCTGGGCTTTTTGAATTATCTGCCCGTATCCAAGCACTTGCACATTCTGCTGGCCTTTCCCAACAGTTATTTCTCACGCCTGACGCCTCCGGGCAAGATGGAGAACATGCCGGAGGTGATGAACGAGGTCAAGAGCATGATGGACCCCGAAGCGGCCTTTGCAGAGGCGCCTGCCGAGGAGGAATTGCCAACCTTTGGCGCCAACGACGTCTTTTCGCTCTCCTGGAAAAATATTCTCGAGGCTTACACTTGTACGGAATGCGGTCGCTGTACGGATGAATGCCCGGCCAATCAAACGGGCAAAAAACTTTCGCCCCGGCACATCGTCATGGCCGTGCGCGACAGGGCCGAGGAGGTGGGCAAAAAACTGCGCAGCGGCGATAAGCAGTACATACGCGAAGACCTGCGCGCCGAAGCCGACAAGCTGACCAAAGAAAACTTCGACGACGGGCGTTCGCTCTTCGACTATATAGATCGGGAGGAATTGCACGCCTGTACCACTTGCATGGCCTGCGTAGAGGCCTGTCCCGTTTTGATACGTCCGCTGGAGGTCATACTCGAGATGCGCCGCTACGAGATTCTCATGGAATCTGCCGGCCCCTCCGACTGGCTGCCTCTGTTTAACAGTATAGAAAACAGCGGGTCTGCCTGGGCCATGTCGCAGCCCCGCGATGCCTGGGTGCAGGAGTAACTTAAAACGCTGATCGAAAAACAAAAGCGATGAAGATACCAACCATGGCCGAGATGGCCGCTCGCGGAGAAAAACCGGAATATCTTTTTTGGGTGGGTTGTGCCGGCAGCTACGACGCGCGTGCGCAGAAAGTGGTGCGTGCCTTTTGCACCCTGCTGCAGGAGGCCGGTCTGAGTTTTGCCATCCTCGGCGAAGAGGAGAGTTGTACGGGCGACCCCGCGCGTCGGGCAGGCAATGAGTTCGTCTTTCAGATGACGGCCCTGCAAAACATCGAAGTGCTGAATGGCTATGGCGTTACGAAAATCGTTACGGCCTGTCCGCATTGCTTCAACATCCTCAAAAACGAGTATCCCGAGCTGGGGGGGCAATACGAGTTGATTCACCACACCCAACTGCTGCAAAAGCTCCTCGACGAAGGCCGCCTCAAGGTGGAGGGTGGAGCCTTTAAGGGCAAGCGCCTCACTTACCACGACTCCTGCTACCTCGGCCGTGCCAACGGCGTTTACGAGGCTCCCCGCAAGGTGTTGGCCGAGCTGGAAACCGAGCTGATCGAAATGCAGCGCAATCGCGAACGCGGCTTTTGCTGCGGAGCCGGCGGGGGGCAGATGTTCAAGGAGGAAGAAGCCGGGGAGAAGCGCATCAATACCGAACGCGCCGACGAAGCCCTCGGCACAGGGGCTGAGGTCATCGCCGTCAATTGCCCCTTCTGCCTGACCATGCTGGAAGACGGCCTCAAAGCCCGCGACAAGCAGGATGAGGTGATGGTCTATGATCTGTCGGAGTTGATTTTGAAGAATAAGTCTTCATAGAAACCCCATTCTCCAGGGTTTCCAAACCCGTGGTACCAGGGCGAGATGTTGTTTAACCCTGAGGTGTTGGCCGAAAAAGGCGAAGCCGGCGCGGAAGGTGTCTATGCTCAGGCGCACTTGCGGGTGGCGGGCGATGGTTTCCCAGGCTCTGCTCATGCCGGGCGACCAGTGGATGTCGTCAAAAATCAGCAGGGCGTTTTCGCTGAGATGGGGGAGCAGATTTTCGAACAGTTCCAGGGTAGCCTCATAGCGGTGGTCTCCGTCTATGTAGGCCAGGTCTATCTTTCCCAGTTCTGCGCATGCTGCGGGCAGCATTTGCCGAAAGGCGCCACAGAAAACTTTTGCATCGTGGACTTTGAACGCATCGAGATGGGCCTGTGCTCTTTGGGCCAGCAGGGGGTTGCCTTCGATGCTGCGGAAACGCGCCTGCAGAGCTCCGCCCGTGAGGTAGAGGGCAGAGATGCCGAGGGAGGTGCCCAACTCTAAAATGGTACGAGGTCTTTGCAGGAGCGCTGTTCTGAACAACATGCGACCCAAAGCCGGAGGGGCTGCTGCATGTCGGGCGACCTCTGCTATGCGGCGTTTGGGCGTCTTGCTGCCTGCGCCAAAATCCGTTGGCGGCAGCTCGCTTTGGTCTTTGAGCAGTTTTTTGCGCAGGGCTTCCACCTCGTCGAAGCGGTAGTACCAGCGGCGGTCTTCGAGCACGCGGGCGGCGAAGCGATAGGCCGTGGGGCTGTGCAAATCATATACTACCTTTGCTGACCGGTAAAATTTTACGAAAGCGGAGATGCGATGCCTCATACAATGCTCGTTAAAACCCCATATTCATTTTGCACTGACGGGTGCGCAAGCTACAATTTTTTTTCTATGCGAAGGAGATTCTTTTTTTTGACTTTGACTTTGACTTTGACTTTGACCTTGACTTTGGCTTTTCTGCCTCAAAGGGCCGGCGCTCAGGCGTATTTCACGGCTGCGGGCCTGCGTCTCGGCACGGAATGGGGTTTGACGTTGCAACACCGCGTGCTCAAGCACTGGACGGGCGAGTTCATTCTGCAATCGGGCTTTTCCCGGCCGGATGTGTTGTTTACGGTTTTGGGTGAGCGGCATTTTCCCATTGTTACCAGAAATCTGAATATTTACGGCGGCGCGGGTTTGCATCTGGCCTGGTTGGACGATGGAGCCGGCCTGAAGAAAACCGGTGCGGGGGTGAGTTTCATTGGGGGTGTTGAGTTGTCGTTGGGCAGGGTCAATTTGTCTTACGACATCAAGCCGGCTTTTACGCTTTCGACTTACCGGCCGGTGCTGATTCATACGGGGATATCCATACGTTATATACTCATCACGGGGAAGGCCTTTCGCAAACGCCAGCGTCAGAAGCGGCGGGAAGCGCGCCATTGGCCCTGGGAAAAGGATTCATAGTCATGGAAAAAAAATATCAAAGGGGGCTTGTGCTCTCAGGCGGCGGTGCCAGGGGCATCGCCCATATCGGAGCGCTAAAGGCTTTGCAGGAAGAGGGTTTTTCTTTTGACATCGTTGCGGGTTCCAGTGCGGGCTCGATTGTAGGAGCCATGTGGGCGGCCGGTCTGGAGCCGGATGAGATGATGGAAATCGTGCGTAAAGCGCAGGTGTTAAGAATGTTTCGCCCTGCCTTTTCGCGCAATGGTCTGATACGCTTGCAACATCTGCGGAATATTTTGCGAAAGCATATTCCTTACGAGCGCATTGAGGATTTGCCCAGGCCGCTGGTCATTACGGCTGTCAATTTGGAGTTGGGGCGGCCGGAGTTTTTCCGCACGGGGCCTCTGGCCGATTGCGTGGTGGCTTCGAGCAGCGTTCCGCTCATTGTGAAGCCCGCGAAAATTGGGGGCAGTCTTTATGCCGACGGCGGGCTGATGAAAAATCTTCCCGTAACGCCCATTCGGGAGTCCTGTGAGCATATCACGGCTTCTGATGTGCTGCCTCGCGGTCGGGCTACGGCTAAAAGCCTGCGTTCGGGCATCAAGCTTTCGTTGCGGGTGGTGCAGCTTTGCATTCAGTGCAATACTTCTGAGGATGTTGAGTTGACGGATATGTACATTCCTCACCGCAATTTGGGGAACATTTCGTTTGCGGACTTTGGCAAGCGGGAGGAGTTGTTTCGCCTGGGTTATGAGTCGGCGAAGAAGATCATTTCTCAATTCCATACTCCTCCATCTTTCGGTACAGGGTAGAGAGGCCTATGCCGAGGAGTTGTGCTGTTTTTGTTTTGTTGCCTTTGGTATAGGCGAGGACTTTTCGGATGTGTTCCTTTTCGATTTGGTCTATGCGCAGGGGGTGTTCGGGTGTGTGGCCGTCTTCGTAGTGAAATTCTAAGGGCAGGGTATCGGCTGAGAGCAGGTCATTTTCTGAAAGGATGATGGCCCGTTCGATGACGTTTTTGAGTTCGCGCACATTGCCTTTCCATTGGTGTCGGATGAGGAGTTGGAGGAAGCGTTCGTCCATTTGGTAGGGTTTTCGCTTCATGCGCGTGGCTGTTTGCAGGGCGAAGTATTCGGCGAGGAGGGGGATGTCGTCGCGGCGTTCGCGCAGGGGCGGGAGGTGGAGTGCGAAGACGGAGAGGCGGTAGTAGAGGTCGTTGCGAAAGCGGCCGGCTTCGACTTCTTTGAGCAGGTCGCGATTGGTAGCGGCTATGACGCGCACATCTACGGCGGTTTCTTTGGTGCTGCCCAGTTTGATGAAGCTTCCGGTTTCTAAGACGCGCAGCAATTTGGCTTGCAGTTGGAGGTCCATTTCGCCGATTTCGTCGAGGAAGATGGTGCCGGTATGGGCTTCTTCAAACAGGCCCGTTTTTTGTTTTTGGGCGCCGGTGAAGGCTCCGGGCAGGTAGCCGAAGAGCTCGCTTTCCAACAGTTCTTTGCCAAGTGTGCTGCAATTGATGGCGACGAAGGGTTTGTTCGAGCGCGGGCTTTCGTAGTGGATGGCTTGGGCGAAGACTTCTTTGCCGGTGCCGGTTTCTCCGGTGAGCAGCACGGTGGTGTCGGTTTTGGCGACTTTTCGGGCCAGTCGCATGACGCTTTCCATGGCTTTGGACTGTCCTACAATTTGGCGAAAGCTAAAGCGTTGCCCGCTGCTTTCTTCCAGTTCGCGCACTTTGTACTGGAGTTTGGCTTTTTCTGTGGCTTTCGCCAAAAGGGGGATGATTTTGTGATTGTCATCGCCTTTGCTGATGTAATCGAAGGCTCCGTTTTTGATGGCTTGTACGCCGTCTTCGATTTTGCCGAAGGCGGTGAGGAGGATGATTTCGCAGAGCGGCTGGGCTTTTTTCAGCTCGGGGATGAGGTCCACGCCATAGGCATCGGGCAGTTTGACATCGCAGAGGACGGTGTGGATGGCGTCTTCTTCGCGCAGCAGTTTCAGGCCTTTCTTTGCGTTTTCGGCCTGGAAGACCTCGTAGCCTTCGAGGGATATGACCCGCCCGAGCAGGTTGCGGATGTCCTTTTCGTCATCTATAATGAGTATTCGGCCTTTGGTGCTCATGCAGCAAAGATAGGGATTTTGGGCATGTTGCCAATACCGGTAAGAGCAGGAAGCCCAAGCCCTGCTTCCCGTTGGGGGAAGGGGGCTTGGGTGGGAGCTTTAAGCATTTTTCTACAGCGTTACATTGGCGCCGAAGACGATGCCGAAGCTGCGGGCATCGGCATCGCTATGGGTTTCGCCAGGGTCGGGCTGGTTGCCGCCGCTGATGAAGTTCAGGGGAGCGTATCCCTGTGTGGCGAAGGCCTCGACGAAAAGCACGGAGGCTTTTTGATACTGGCAGGAGAAGCCCAGCACCATTTGCGTTTGTCGTTCCCAGGGAGCTCCTTTGGCTCCGGCGCGGAAGTCGGAGTACTCTGCCGAGAGGCCGTACTCGTACTTGCTGCCCGGGTTGAGCAGGTAGCGCAGTCCGGCGTGCATGGAGCTTACTTTGGAAGCGGGATACACATCCAAAGGCGGGTTGGGGTTGTGTGTGCCGGGCCAGACGTCGCGGGTGCTGTTGTACGACCCCTGGAGGGTCAGGCTGCTGCCCAACTGCAGTTTTCCGTAGGCGCCCCAGGCCGGGTTGTTTTGCACGCAGGGGTTGAAATGTTGTACGGGATAATCCTGGCAGTAAGCGCTGCCATGCAGGTAAGAGGCGCCTAACTGAAAGGAAGAGCTGCTGCCAAAGGAGAAGGTGTAATTGGCATCGAGGGAGAAGTTGTTCAGGCGCGAGGGTACGTCTGTGCTGTCCACCAGTGTATGTGCTGCGCGAAACTGAGCGCCTCCCTGGATGAGCATCAGCTGTACGGAGGCTCCGCCCTTTTTGAAGCCGAGCTGCCCGCCGTAGGCCAGTCCGCCAAAGGCATGCCATACGGTGGAGTTGGTGAACATGCTCACGCTGCCGGTCTGCGCAAACGGAATATCCATTTTGCCCACTGCTGCATACAGGGGGAATTTTGCGGTATTACCGAGTACGACGAAGCCCTTGCGCAGTTGCAGCTGGTTGCGCCCGAGCGAGGTGATGGTGCCTGCACCGAAGCTTTGCTCGGGGTTGTAGAGTACTTCTGAGTAGGCGGCCATCCAGTCGTTGACAATGGCCGTGAGCCCTATCTGCCCGGAGTGTACCACAGCCTCGCTGACTTCCTTGCCAATTTGGTTGTTGGAAGTCGGGTGCCGCATCAGGTAGGCAAATTTGGAGTCGCGGTTGGAGTGCTGATAATCGGCAATGGCGATGAGCGAGCTGCTGAGGATGAGGCCGGGCTTGTTGAAGGTTTCGTCTTCTTCCCGGGCGTTGAGCAGGATCTGCACTTTACGCGGGTTCTGCACAGCTTCCAGCATCTTCCAGCTGTAGTCGGAGTCCAGCCGCAGGGTAGGAGCGGAGTCTTGAGAGAAGGCCGGCAAAGCAAAGGCCAGGCACAGCAGAAACATAAGTAATTGTTTCATGGGAAAAGGGTTTTAGCACATCCGCCTGAAGGCGTTCAGATGGGGCCTTTCAGGCAGAAAAAACAATGAAAATGGTTAAAAAATGTCCGCTGGGCGACGTTTTGGACAGCCGCAAAGATGGGAAAAATTGTGGTGATGAGCCAAAAGATTTTGGGGTTTTGTCGTCTGGGGGCAGATGAGGGGGAGAGGGGGTGTTTGGAGGGGTGATTTTTGGGGGTTTTCAGGGGTGTTTTGTGTGACTTTTGTTTGCTACAGACATGTCATGTCTATAGACATGACATGTCTCGCGCGCGCATGCACGCGCGCGCGCACGCGCGCGCGAGAACTGCCCCCCACCCGCCCCCTCAAAAAAATCCTCAAAAAGTTTGCTCAATTTCGAAAAAAGCCCTACCTTTGCGGCCAATTTCTTAACCAACAAAGCATGAATCCATGTTCGCAATCGTAAACATAGCCGGTCAGCAGTTCAAAGTTGAGGAGGGGCAGGAGCTCTTCGTCCACCGGTTAGAAGCCGAAGAGGGCGCGCGCGTAACCTTCGATGAGGTCTTGCTCGTCGAAAAAGACGGCGCCGTACAAGTCGGCAAGCCGAAGCTGAACGCTCAGGTGGAAGCCACGGTGCTTCAGCACTTGAAAGGCGATAAAGTCATCGTCTTCAAAAAGAAGCGCCGCAAAGGCTATCGCGTCAAGAAAGGCCATCGCCAGCAATTCAGTAAAATCAAGGTAGAAGGCATTAAGGCCTGAGTTTTTCATCCCTAAAAAAGAAATTCAACCATGGCACATAAAAAAGGTGTAGGTAGTACCGATAACGGACGCGACAGCAACAGCAAACGGCTGGGCGTCAAACTCTTCGGCGGACAGGCTTGCCGCGCAGGCAACATCATCGTCCGTCAGCGCGGCACCAAATTTCATCCGGGCCGCAATGTCTATATGGGCAAGGACTATACCCTCCACGCCGCCGTTGACGGCATGGTAACCTTCAAAAAAGGCCGTCGCAATCGCACCTTCGTACACGTGATTGGCTTTGAGGAAGTCCTGGAACAAAGCCCGGCGCCTAAGCCCAAGCCAACTCCCAAGCCCAAGCCGGCAGCCCCCAAAGCCGAGCCCGCAGCCGCAGCCGCTCCGGTCAAAGAGGAAGCTCCGAAAAAGGAAGCTCCCCAAAAAGCCGAAGCTCCCAAGGAAGAAGCCGCTGCTAAGCCGAAAACGGGAAAAGTTACTCTGCCTTCCGGCAAAAAGATCAAAATAGACGACCTCAAAATGGTCGAAGGCATTGGCCCCAAGATCGAAGGTCTGCTGCATGAAGCCGGCATCAAGACCTGGAAGGATTTGGCGGAAGCCAAAGTGGAAGACATCCAAAAAATACTGGATGAGGCCGGCCCCCGCTACCGCATGCACAGTCCGGCTACCTGGTCTAAGCAGGCAGCTCTGGCCGATGCGGGCAAGTGGGAAGAACTGGAGGCCTACCAAGACCACCTCAAAGGCGGTCGCGAACCGGAGGAAAAGTAAGCTCTTCCGCTTGCATAGTTTTGTCAAAACTGCATAATAGCGCGCCAAAAAGAGGCGTTCTTAAGATAGTTTTCATAGCTTTTTTTGCCTCGCAGTCTTTTAGATTGCGGGGCATTTTTTTGCCTTCCAAAAAAAGACCGGAAGCGGTCAGCTTCCGGCCTTTTGCCTGCCTCAAAATCGAATGGAGTACATGGCAAAAAAGCTGCGCCCCGGATTGTAAATGGGACGAACCATGTCTCCCCGCACGGAGCGGCTGAGGTGTTCGTAATAAGCTGCATCTAAGAGGTTGTTTACGCCAAGACGCAAGGCTCCGGTTTTTTCCGACTGCCAGGCTATGGCCAGGTCTATGACGTAAAAAGCCGGTGTGGCGGTCTCTCCATACGAGCGTGCGATGTGCTCCTGGGCAAAGGCATAGCGGATGCTCAATTCGGGTTTCAAGCGGTCGTGCAGGTAGCTGCCGCTCAGGCGGTAGCGCAACTCTAAGGGCGGAATTTCAGGGAGGGCTTCCTGTGTAACGAGATTCTGTCCATAGGTGTAGCTCAGGTTGAACACCTGCTGCAGGCCTGCTGCGGGTGTCATTTGGCGAAAGCCCACTTCAAAACCGGCCATCAGTGCCCGATCTATGTTGATGTACTGTCGCACGCCCGGGCTGTTGGGCAGCACGGGGCTTAGGTCTTCCCGGATTTGCGAGGAGATGTAGTCCTGCATCAGCCCTGCGAACGCGTTGAAGCGAAAGGCAAATCGCTGTGTCTGCCAACGGAACAGGACGTCCATCTGGTTGTTTTTTTCGGGCTTGAGCAGAGGATTACCCAACATCTCATAGGGGTCGCTGCCGATGGCCAGAAAGTGAATGAAGCGCTCGCTGATGCCCGGGCTTCGTTGGGCACGCCCCAGCCAGACGGCCAGAGAGGCCTGCTCGTTCAGGCTGTGGTTGAAGCCGGCGCTGAAGCCCGGATTGACTTGCGTAGTACTCGTGTTGGAATACAGCTCAAGGAAGTTTTCAGAAGGTTTCAGGGCCGTGGCGGAGTTGTAATCCAGCCGGCCGGAGAGGATGAAAATCGTTTGGCCTTTTCCGCGCCGGGGAGCGGGCAAATGCCACTCGGCAAAGAGGCCTGTGTGGGTGATGCGGCCGTGTTGCCAGGCATCGTCTGTTGCAGTTTGGCCGGCCATGGGGCCCATGAGGAATTCGCGCATGCGGTCGCCGATGGCCTCCTCGCTCTTGAAGTCTGCGCCGGCATAGAGGTAGGTTTTGTCAAAGCTCCACTGCGTTTCCGTGCGCGCTCCATAGGTGAAGGTTTGGGCGTCCACCCAGGCGTTCATCATGCGGGGGTCCAGGGGCTTGAGCAGGTTGTCCATGCGGTGGTCCACGATGGTGGCGAAGGCAGAACTGCTCCAGTTTTGAAGCTGCTTTTGCTGTATTTGTACGCGATGTGTAGCCTTCAGCAGCCAGGTGTGGTCTTTGCGGAGGTCCATGGGCAGGGCTGCAAAATCCACGTTTTCTGAGCGGTTGTGATCGGCTGAGAAGGTGAGTATTTGCCTTTTACCTGCCTTTACGGCAAGTTGGGCGCCGAGATTGAGACGATTGAAATCGGCAGGGATGAGCGTGCCTTCTCCATCCGTGTAGTCCTGCCCCCGGGCATAAGCGCCGAAGAGACGAAAATCGTAAGCCCGGGCCGTGATGCCTGCCATACCTTCGCTGCGAAAGGCGCCGAGATTGCTCTCATAGCCGGCCGACAGCCGCCCCAGCGCTTTGGGCGCTGATGAGAAACGGGGTTTCACGGAAGTGAAATTGATCATCCCGCCAAAGCCCATGCCATAGCGCAGGGAATAAGGCCCTTTTTGCACCTCAACACTGCTCATGCTATTCAAAGCAACCTGGCTGGCCGGAGGGTCCATGCGGTTGGGGCAGGCTTCGTGTGCGCTTTGCACGCCGTCTATCAGGATGAGGAGGCGCTCTCTTTGAAAGCCCCGCAGCACGGGATCGAAACCATAGGAAGCGCTCTTTTTCACAGTCGCTATTCCCGGCAGCTGCCCGAGATAGGCGCCCGCGTCGGGCGTGGTCTGGTGTACATACCCAATGTCTTCCTGCTGTGCGTTGCCGGCATTTGGCCGCAATTGTATGATTGCTACCGGTTCTAATGTGTGTGCTTTGGGTGTCAGTTCAATATACCCCTTTGACAGTGCATTTTGCACTTCTTCATCTTTGAGTAGCAGTGCTTGGTAAGCCAGGTGGGTGAGCTGCAACTGCTCTCCTTCCCGGTACGCAATTTCGATGATGCCGTCTGCATCGGACAACCCTTGTTGCGTTCCGTAAGTATAAAAAACATCAGCTATTGCATGCCCGTTTTGAGCATTGGTGATCACAAGTTGCCTGGCATGTGCATAGCTGCCTAAAAGCAGCAGCAGGAACGTAAAAAAAATGTTGGCACTCCTTTTGGGAGAAAGGAAGTTCGTGATATGTTGACTTCTCTGTTTCATGATTTTTGTTTGTTTTATTGCCTTTCGGCAAATGATGTGAGTTTCTCAGCTGCAAGGTTTGTTCGTATAGTCAACCGCCGGTCATGGTGTAAAAGGCCGTTGACCTCATAGCACCAGACCGGGCGGTGCTATCAATGAAACCCTTACTTAATTCGAGATGAGACATGGCAAATCATTTGGCATGCTCTCATTTCGAACAAGCAATGCAAAACATTCGTTCCCCTTTGTCCGGCTGCTGCCGGCTGTCTCAAAAGGGAAGATGCCGCCATGTGGAGATTCAACAATTTGGAGACGGAGGCTTAAAGACGCCCTGCAAAAATGGAGAGGGGGGCAGAGAAAATTTTCGGGGAATGCGTATGCCCCGCTTTTGCAGGGCGAATTCGTTTTTTACGCGCAGTGCCTCTTGTTTTGGCATGTGAAAGGGCGCTTTTTCTTTGGTTGGAGAAGAGGGGGCGTAAGGCTTTTTTTCCTCCTGCTCGTGTTGCTTCTTGAGCTCGGTTTTGAAGTAGCAGGAGGCTTTGCAGTCGAGCTCGGGTTTCGTTTTGTTTTGACAGACCGTTTGGGCCAGGTGGTTTTGTTCGATTTTGAAAGTGGCATAGAGCAGCAGGTCCTGCCAGGCCGTGGCCAGCAAAAGAAGGGTGAGCAATATGGCGATGAATGGACGCATCTGCTGTTGGATTGGCACAAAGGTAGAATGCCCGGTGGGTTTAAAAAATGATTTTTATCAGCGATGGTTGGTGGAATCGGGGGAATCGGTGGAATCGGTGGAATCGGGGGAATCGGGGGGGGCGGTCTAAATCAAAAAACCTTTATCTTTGTGCTTCACATTCACAGCCTGCCATCTATGGATTCTTCTTACACGGAACAGCTTGCCGGCCTGGAAACTGCTCGGAAACTGGGTTTATCTGAGGAGGAATACGGGATGATGCTCGATTTTATGGGGCGTCCCGTCAATTTTACGGAATTGAGCATGTATTCCGTGATGTGGTCGGAGCATTGCTCGTATAAAAACTCCATCCGCTGGCTGAAGACCCTGCCGCGCGAGGGCGGTCGCCTGCTGGTGGGCGCCGGAGAGGAAAACGCCGGTTTGGTGGACATAGGCGATGGCCTGGCCTGTGCTTTTAAGATAGAATCTCATAACCACCCCTCGGCCATTGAGCCTTATCAGGGGGCGGCTACGGGCGTAGGCGGGATTCACCGCGATATTTTCACTATGGGGGCGCGTCCCGTTGCGGCCCTCAACTCTCTGCGCTTTGGAGATTTGAGCAGGCATCACACCAGGCATCTGCTCAGGGGTGTGGTGCGTGGCATAGGCGATTACGGCAACTGTTTTGGCGTACCTACGGTGGGTGGTGAGACTTTCTTCCATCCCTGTTACAACCAAAATATCCTGGTGAATGCCATGTCGGTAGGCTTGGTCAAAGTGGGTGAGACGGTCTCTGCCTGTGCCGATGGCCCGGGCAATCCGGTCTTCATCGTCGGCTCCCGCACGGGTAAGGACGGCATCCACGGCGCTACTTTTGCCTCGGCCGACCTGACCGAAGACTCGGCAGAAGACCTGCCCTCCGTGCAGGTTGGCGACCCCTTTCAGGAAAAGCTCCTTTTGGAGGCCTCGCTCGAGGCCATTCGCACAGGAGCTGTCGTGGGTATGCAGGACATGGGAGCCGCGGGCATCACCTGCTCCACCTCTGAGATGAGCGCCAAGAGCGGCACGGGCATGCGCATTCAGCTCGATAAAGTGCCCACCCGCGAGGAAAACATGAAACCCTTTGAGATGCTGCTGTCCGAAAGCCAGGAGCGCATGTTGGTGGTGGTAGCAAAGGGACGTGAAGAGGAAGTGTTGAAGGTGTTCGAAAAGTGGGATTTGGAATGTGCTCAAATAGGTGAAGTAACCGATACCGGCATGTTGGAGTTTTTCCACGAAGGCGTCAAAGTGGCCGAAGTCCCTGCCGATTCTCTGGTGCTGGGCGGAGGTGCGCCGGTTTACGAACGCGAGTACAGCGAACCGGCCTACCTCAAAAAAATAGAAGCATTTGACGAAAGTCAAATCCCCGAGCCACAGGATCTGCCAGCTGCTGCCCGCCGCCTTGCAGCCTCGCCCAATCTGGTTTCAAGGCGCTGGATTTACGAGCAGTACGACTCCATGGTGCGAACGAATACCGTCGCGCAACAAGACCCCTCCGATGCCGCCATCGTGCGCATCAAGGGTACGGATAAGGCCCTGGCCATGACGACCGACTGCAATCCGGCTTATGTGTTTGCCGACCCCTATGCCGGAGCCATGATGGCCGTGGCGGAAGCTGCCCGTAACCTGGCTTGCACGGGCGCCGAGCCCCTGGCAGTAACCAATTGTCTTAACTTTGGCAATCCCTACAATCCCGAAGTGTATTGGCAATTTGTAAGAGCTGTACAGGGGATGGGAGATGCCTGCCGGAAGTTTGGCACGCCTGTTACGGGAGGCAATGTGAGTTTTTACAACCAAACACAAACGGGTGATCGCACCGAGCCGGTTTACCCTACACCCACCATAGGTATGATCGGCCTGTTAGAGAATGTCGAAGAGCGCCTCGGCCTGCGCTTTCAGGCTGAGGGGGATCTGCTCTATCTGCTCGGCGGCCATGCACGAGAAATGGGTAGTTCGGAATACCTGCGTTATATGCACAAGGTAGAGTACAGTCCGGCGCCTTACTTTGATTTGGAGGAAGCAGATCGCTTAGTGAAAGGGCTGTTGGAGCTGAATGCCGCGCGTTTGTTGCGCTCGGCCCACGATTTGTCGGAGGGCGGTTTGTGGCAGGCTTTGTTGGAGTCGGCCATAGCCTCGGGTATGGGTTTTGAGGTGCAAATAGAAGCTTCGGCCGAAGGCGGGCGAAAAGACCGGATACTGTTTGGCGAAAGCCAAAACCGCGTACTGGTCAGTGTAAGTCCGGAGCAAAAAGATGCTTTTGAACAAAAGACTATCGAACTGGGAATTCCCTTTGCTTCACTGGGTAAGACGGGTGGTCAGAACTTGCAGATAAGCGGTGAAGATTTCGGTGCTCTATCGGATTGGAGGGCCAATTACATGGAGACTTTGGAGCGCATCATAGAGTCCGAACCCGATTACTTTGACGAAGCAGAGTGATGTCTGATTTTTTTACTAAAAAACAATGAACGGATGAAACGATTACTCATTTTATGGATTGGTCTGGGGCTGCTGTCTGCCCTGAGCGCCTGCCAGGGCGATTCTGCCGGAAATGTGAAGGGGACGGTTTTGCGTGGCCAGTTGGAGGGCGCCGACGATATGCAGATCAATTTGGATCGCGTTTATATCGGGCGTGCCAACCAATCTCTGGATGCCACGACCAGTGATGGAAAGGGCGCTTTTTCCTTCAGTTATCCGGATGGTCTGGAACTTGGGATTTACAAATTGCGCGTGGGGACAAAAAGCATTGTTTTGGTGTTAGATGACACCCACAACAAGCTGATTGAAATCAAGGGCGCTTTGCCCGATCTCAGCGATCCCAAAAAATTGGAAATTACGGGCTCTCCGGCCACACAGGAGTACAATGAAATGCTGAGCCGGTTGATTGCGCGCACGGCCAAAGTGGATGACATCTCCGCTTTTATTGACAGTGCTCAATCGCCCCTGGCAGCGGCTTACATCGCTTACCAGGCTCTGGGACGGGAGGGTACTTATCTGCCCATGCAACGCAAGGCCCTGGATCGCCTGCGCGGTGCGGGTGAAGGTTTGGCAGATTATGTACTGGCTTATGACGGTTATCTGACACAATTGGAAACAGCTTACCAACAGAAAAAGGCGCAAGAGCCCATTCAGGTTGGAATGGAGGCTCCCGATATCAGTATGCCGAACCCACAGGGGAAGATGATGTCGCTTTCTGATTTGCGCGGGAAGATTGTTTTGCTGGACTTTTGGGCCAGTTGGTGCGGCCCCTGCCGTCGCGAAAACCCCAATGTGGTGGCCGTGTACAAGAAGTACAAAGACAAAGGTTTTACTGTTTTTAGCGTCTCGCTCGATGGAGTAGATGCGCGCACCAAGGCGCGTTTGAAGTCTCAGGAGCAGATTGATCAGATGATTGCTCAGGGCAAACAGCGCTGGATGGATGCCATTCAAAAAGACGGGCTGGAGTGGCCCTATCACGTTTCGGATTTGAAGAAATGGGATAATGCCGCTGCGCGTCAGTATGGCGTTAGAAGCATTCCTCGGGCCTTCCTGATTGACAGAGACGGCAAAATTGCTTCTACCTCGGTACGGGGAGCAGAGCAGTTGGAACAGGAGATACTCAAGTTGTTGAATAAATAAGAGAAAGGAGGCCGGGCGGCCTCCTTTTTTATTCTTTTGTACTTACGGGTAAAGAGAAATAAAAAGTACTTCCTTCTCCGACCTTGCTTTCCACCCATATTTTTCCATCCTGCATTTCGATGAATTCTTTGGAGATGGCGAGG
>JALVES010000061.1 GCA_027030635.1 Saprospiraceae bacterium
CGGTACGGGTTGTATGGCCGCGCTGGATGCAGAGCGCTATTTGACGGAAAAAGGAATCATCTGAGGCGTTTTTACGCCTCTTTTTTTGGCATAACCCGATTAAAACCCCAGCTATGAGTACATCAACCAAAACCCGTTTTCGCCCGGGCGTTTTGTATGGCGATGAAGTTACCGAACTGCTGAATTACGCTTCTGAAAATGAATTCGCTCTGCCGGCGGTGAATGTGGTGGGCACCAACTCTATCAATGCTGTGATGGAAACGGCCCGCGACATGCAGTCGCCGGTGATGATTCAGCTCTCCAATGGAGGCGCCTCTTTTTATGCAGGCAAGGGGCTGAGCAATGAGGCGCAGCAGGCTGCCATTCTCGGTTCCATTTCTGCTGCCATGCACGTACACACCCTGGCTCAGGCTTATGGCGTTACCGTCATCATGCACACCGACCACTGTGCCCGCAAGTTGCTGCCCTGGATAGACGGCCTGCTCGAGGCGGGCGAGAAGTTCTACGAAAAACGCGGCTATCCGCTCTTCAGCTCGCACATGCTCGACTTGTCTGAAGAGCCTTTGGAGGAAAACGTCGCCACCTGCGTAGAGTACCTCAGGCGCATGGATGCCATTGGCATGACGCTGGAAATTGAGTTGGGCGTTACCGGCGGTGAGGAAGATGGCGTGGACAACACCGGCATAGACAGCTCCCGCCTCTACACCCAGCCCGAAGAAGTGGCCTATGCCTATGAAAAACTCAGCGAGGTCAGCCACCGCTTTACCATCGCCGCAGCCTTTGGCAATGTGCATGGCGTTTACAAACCCGGCAATGTCAAGTTGCAGCCGGTTATCCTGAAAAATTCGCAGGAGTACGTGCGCGAAAAATTCAAGCTCGACAAGGAGAAGCCCATCCACTTTGTCTTCCACGGCGGCTCGGGTTCTTCCCGCGAAGAAATTCGCGAGGCCATCAGCTATGGCGTCATCAAGATGAACATAGATACCGACATGCAGTGGGCCTTTGCCTCCGGCGTGCGCGACTACTTCGACAAAAACAAGGACTACCTGCAAACGCAAATCGGCAATCCCGAGGGCGAGGACAAGCCCAACAAGAAGTACTACGACCCGCGCAAATGGCTGCGCCAGGGTGAAGAGTATTTCGTGAAGCGCCTCAAACAGGCCTTTGAAGATTTGCAGTGCGTGAATCGCAATGCCTGAGATGCCGTGTGGCATCAGGCAGGAACACAGCCCGTTCGCAAGGACGGGCTTTTTTTGTGTCAGCTGCCGGGTACGACCAGGCCGATTTCTTCGGCCAGGATTTTGTGCTGTTCTAAGAGGTGATTGTGGGCGAGGAGGTATTGCTGCAGGCGTTCCTCGTCTTCGGGGGTGTTTTGGATGCGCTGCAGGTTTTGTTCGATGAGTTTGTGGTATTTGCTTTGCAGGAAATGGGCCAGAGTCTTGTCGCAATCGTGCTGTTGATTGTCCTCGGGCATGGGCTGGGTAACGAGTATGATGCCCCGCTTTTCCCATTCGGGACTCATCTCGCCGTAGTCGGGGAAGAGCACGCGCTGTGCGAGTTTTCGGATTTTTTCGGAGGGGTGGGAGAGGTAGTAGCGGGATTCCGGCAGCACGTGATGTTCCTGCAGGTATTCCCAGAGCTCCAGCATGCTTTTTTTGAACTCGCCATCGCCGAAGAGGTCGAGCAGATTTCCCATTTTGGAGAAGACGCGGTGAGCTACGGTAATGCCCTGTTGAGCATCGTAGAGTTTGTTGCCGTGCAGAATCAGCAGGCGCAGCAGGTCGGCTTCGCGCCGGTAGTCGCGGGAGATGGCTGCGGCCTGCTCTTTGGCAGCAGCGGAGCCTGCTGTGGCCTGTTCTTCTTCGCGGTCTGGCGGAGGCGCTTCTTCGGTAGTGCGCCGGCTTTGGCGGCGGCGTTCGAGTTGTTTGAGCCTTTTTTGAATTTGCTTGTTGACTTCTGCGACCAGGGCCTCTTCCTGCATTTCGAGCAGGCGGGCGGCTTCTTTGATGTACATGGCCCGTTTGAGCGGGTCGGGCAACAGGGAGAGGCTTTCGGCCAGCTCGCGTATGCCTTCGGCTTTTTTGAGGGGGTCGTGGCCGGCTTCTTCGAGCAGCCGCCGCGTTTTGAAGAGGATGAAGTCGGAGGCTTCCCGCTGCAGGTATTCCTGAAAAACGGCGGGGCCGACCTCTTTGAGGAAGGAGTCGGGGTCTTCGCCTTCCGGCAAAAGGACGACTTTGACGTTGACATCCTGCTCCAGGGCGATGTTCAGACCGCGTATGGCAGCCTGCACGCCTGCGGAGTCTCCATCGTAGAGGATGGTCAGATTGGGCGTAAACCGCCGGATGAACTGCACCTGGTTTTGGGTGAGGGAGGTGCCCGAAGAGGCTACGGCCCGGTCCAGGCCGGCCTGGTGCAGGGAGATAACGTCGGTATAGCCCTCTACCAGCAGGCAGTCTTCCTGTCGCCGTATGGAGCGTTGAGCCAGCGAGATGCCGTAGAGACTGCGGCTTTTGTCGTAGATGGGCGACTCCGGCGAGTTGATGTATTTGGGGCTTTTGGGGTCTTTTTTTAGTTGCCTTCCGGCAAATGCCATGGGCTTTCCGGTGAGGTTAAAGATGGGAAAGATGACCCTGCCTCTGAAGAAATCCCTTCCGTGTTTGGTGATGAGGCCCAGTTCCTGCAGCAGTTCTTCTTTGTAGCCGGCCTTGCGGGCAGCCTGCAGGAAACTGTCGCCGGCGGCAGGTGCATAGCCCAGTCCGAATTTGCGAATGGTTTCTTCGGTAAAGCCGCGTTCTTTGAAGTAGGACAGGCCGATGCGCCTGCCTTCTTCCGTTTCAAAGAGTTGCTCTTGGAAGAATCGCAGGGCATATTCGTTGATGATGTAGAGGCTTTCTTCTTTTTGGGCGGCTTCGCGTTCTTCGGGCGTGGGCTCGCGCTCTTCGATGGGGATGTTGTAGCGGGCGGCGAGGTAGCGCAGGGCCTCGGGATAGGTATAGTGCTCGTGCTCCATGACGAAGCTGATGGCGTCGCCGCCGCGGCCGCAGCCAAAGCACTTGTAGATGTTTTTAGCGGGAGCTACGGAGAAGGAGGGCGTTTTTTCGGAATGGAAAGGGCAGAGGCCAAAGAGGTTGGCGCCTTTGCGTTTGAGGTTGACAAAATCGCCCACCACCTCTTCAATGCGGACGGTGTCCATGATTTGACGGATGGTAGCAGGAGCGATCATAGACGTAGAGAGAGAATCTTTTCAAAGGTAGAAAACGGGTAGCCCTCCCGTGGCCTGCCCGCATGGCTGTTGTCGTTAAGGCTCTCCAAAGCCGGCGAGGCGGCCGGCCAGGTCTAAGGCTTTTTTCAGCAGGCTGAGATCGGGAAGGTAGAAACTTGCGTCTTCCTCCTCCGGCTCTTCCTGCAGCACAGGGGCCTCTGTCTCTGTAGAGCTTATAGCCTCTTCTGTCTCTACAGGAATGGAATACAGATGCAGATAGCAGCAGGCACTGAGCAGCAGGGCCAAAGACCACAGCATGCGGGAAGAAAGAAGCTTTTTCATAATGGTGTGTGTTTATCAGACTCCAAAGGTAAGCAAAATTATCGGTGATGTACCTGATTTTTTAGACAAAAGCGGGTTTTCATTTGCCGAAAGGCGAAAAGAAATGTCAGCAGCTGAGCATTTTGAACAGATAAAGAATTTTGTACTTTCGGGAAGAGTTTCTAACTTTATGCCGAGAAACGCTCAATATTTAGAGCCAGACTCTCTTTGGGCAGCAGAGCTGCCTGCCAACTTATGACACAGGACACAGGATTTTTTTACACAAAAACTTATACTTATGAAAAAGTTGTACACTTTTTTCCTGCTGTTTTTTGCAGCAGTTTGGACGCTGAGCGCGCAGGTTATCGGCCCCCGCGCTTATGGTTTGACGGTAACCAGCCCTCCCGGAATAGAAGGGCCTTATCTCGCCGTCCCCGCAGGTTTTGGCGGCCAGGATTATTGCAATGACGACGGCAATCCCATTACGGGCGATTGGGTCATTGTGGATGATGGCGAGGGAGATTCTGTAACGGATGGTTGTGAGGAAATTGATAACGATTTGACCGGCAAAATAGCTTTGATAGACCGCGGGGCTTGTTATTTTGGGGTTAAATGTCTCAATGCTCAGCAGGCCGGCGCTATTGCTGCCATCGTTTGCAACAACCAGCCTACGGAGCCTTTTGCCATGGCTCCCGACCCCGAAGGAAATGCCGATCAGGTAACCATCCCCTGCTTCATGATGTCGAAGGCGGATTGCGATTTGATTCGCACGAACATTCCGGGTGTAACTGTCTCCATTGAGCCCATGCATCCGGAAGATCCCACCCTGGCTACGGATGTCATTCTTTGGGGCGATCAGCCCGGTGAAGGCGACTTTGACGGAGGCCTGAATGGCTGGACGGTCAATAACATTGCCTGTGGCGATGGCTCTGTTCCTGCCGAAGACCTTTGGCAGTGGGCTCCTACGGGTGAAGCCAATGACGGCGCTTTCTCCGGTGGCGCTTTCATCAATTCTCAGACGCCTTGTAATGGCGCTGCTGCTTTTGATTCCGATTTCTGGGACAATGGAGGAGATGACAGCAACCTTGGCGGTGGCTCCTGTATTGCGCTTCAGGTTGGCGAGTTGATTTCTCCGACCATTGATGTCTCTGCTTCGACTGCTCCGGGCATTAGCCTGGTGTTTACGCAATGTCTGCGTCAGTTTCAAAGCACTTACTGGGTGGGTTGGTCAACAGATGATGGCGTTACCTGGGACAGTGTGTTGATCAATGATCAGTATCCGGTCAACAGCAACAACATCAACGAAATTGTGCGCATTCCCCTGGTCGGCGCTGCCGGTACCAGCACCTTGCGCGTGAAATTCCGCCTCGAAGCCAACTACTACTATTGGATCATAGACGATGTACGCATCGTAGAGCAGGAAGGCTATAACCTGAAGGTGAACGACAATTTTTATGCCATCGCTCCTAATGC
>JALVES010000062.1 GCA_027030635.1 Saprospiraceae bacterium
AGCAAGAGTTCATTTACTTCCAATTTTAATTCGACATGAAGGCCTTTATAATCAGATCAATCACCTTTCTAAGTTTATGGATACTGTTCCTGCTCAGCAACTTTGGAGTAAACCTCACCTTCATAAAATCTACCCCTCCACCCTGCGCTGAAAAGGAAAACATCTTTCTCATTGGCGACTCACACATCATGACCGACATCCTGCCCGATGAAACTCAAGGGCGTTTTAACCTCGGGAATCATGGCGAGCCCTACTACATATCCTACCTCAAAATCCAAAAACTGCTGAAAACTTGTAAGGCTCGCCCAAGTACCGTCATTCTTGGCATGGGGCCCCAAAATTTTTCAAATTTCAATGAGCTCAAATTACAAACCCCCAAATATGCCAAAGCAATTTACAAAGACTACTACCCTCTGCTTTTAGAAGCCCCTTCCTTTTTTAGCGACTGGAAGATGCCCTATGACAAAAGAATGTACTACAAAACCATCATCAAAACCATGTGCCTATACCCTCATAAAAATCATAAAGCCTGGTTGGGCCATTTTGATGGCCGCCCTTACCGCTTGGAGGTGGCAGATTTAGACAAAACCATCAAGCGACACTATTACGCAGAAAGCGATACACTCTGCCATATTTCCCAAATCGCAGTTCAGGCCCTGGATAGCATCATAACACTATGCAGCAAAGAAAACGCCCATTTGATCATCTTAGCTCCTCCCTTGCACCGGCGATACCGCAAAGCAATTCCTGACTTGTTTCAAAAACAATTTGAGACCATGTTAAACACCTGCCGTAAAAAAGGGATAAAAGTTCTTGACTACTCTCAACTAAGCTTGCCTGATACGCTTTTCTACGACTATGATCACCTCAACACAAAAGGAGCTGCTGTTTTCACGCAAATATTGAAGAAAGATTTGAACTGGAAATAAAAATCACCTCCCTAAACAGCTTGCAAAAAATGGCGTATCTTTGGGCGCCTGTGAGATAGAGAACAAAAAAAACATCTGAAATGTGCGGAATCCTCGCTGCTGTTCGTACCGACCTGACACCTCAGGCTTTAGAAGAAGCTCTAACGTTAATGACGCACCGGGGACCTGATTACTCCGGCAACTGGAGCAATCAAGAGGTATGGCTGGGACATTTGCGACTGGCCATCTTAGACCTCGACCCACGCTCCAACCAACCCTTTACGCTCGGCAAACTCCGAATGGTATATAACGGAGAAATCTACAATTACCTCGAACTCATCAAAGAGCATCACTTACAAGTACACACTGCAGGAGACACAGAGGTCGTCCTCGCCATGTATCAAAAATACGGCAAGGATTGCCTCAAATACTTCAACGGAATGTTTGCCTTTGTCATCTACGATGAAGAAACAGGCGATGTGTTTGCTGCCCGAGATCGCCTTGGCATAAAACCCCTTTACTTTCGCAACCTGCAAAAAGGCTGGCTCTTTTCCAGTGAAATAGCTCCTCTTATCCAACTTAAAGACAGCCCCATTGATGCATTTGCCATAAGGCAATACCGAAAACTCCGAATGACCGTCAGGGAGCACACCATTTACGAGGATATTAAATTTTTCCCCGCTGCACATTATTTTTTCAATGGTACATTCCATGCTTACTGGGATTTAGACGTCTCCCCCAAAGAACCTCCCACGGATGAAGAACTCCAAGCCTTGATCGAAGATGCTGTCAAAATACGCAGAAGAGCTGACGTGCCTCTCGGTTGCTATTTAAGCGGAGGACTTGACAGTACAATCCTGTCTTTCCTCGTCAAACCCGAACATGTATGGACTGTAGGCTTCCCCAACCTCAACGAATTTGAGTGGAGTAGTCTGGCTAATGAAAAACTAAAAAGCAAACTCCACCAGATCACAGTCAACAAAAGGGAATTCATCCAGATAGGACAATGGATGGTACAAAAACGAAAAGAGCCTCTATCAGTACCCAATGAAATACTGCTCTACCTGATGACAAAAGTTGTCAAAACAAAAAACACCGTAATTTTATCCGGAGAAGGAGCCGATGAACTCTTTTGGGGCTATGACAGAATCTTTAAATGGGCTCACGCTCAAAAAGAATTCGACCTCCGTGGCTTTGACGAAAAATACTGCTATGGAAGCCATAGAGATGACGAAGTCCTTGACTATGCTTTAGAAAACATAAAAGGCCATACTCCTTTAGAAAAAACAGCTTACTACTTCCAAATTGTTCACCTGCAAGGTTTACTGAGGCGAGTGGACAACTCAACCATGCTCTGTAGTGTAGAAGCCCGCGTCCCATTTGTAGATCACAGGCTTGTCGAAAGACTTGCCGGCACACCCTTTGAATGGAAAATGGGAAACTCTTTTAAAGAACCATTAAAACGAATCTTCAAAAACCTTCTTCCCAAAGCCATCATTGAAAGAAAAAAAATAGGATTCCCTGTGCCTCTTGAAAGCATATTCACCAACAGAGAACAAGGAACCCCTATGGATGCATGGCTCGACTTCAACCTCCAGGCTCTGAATATAAAAACCCAAACACCATGATCATTGGATACACTTCCGGGGTTTTTGACCTGTTCCACATAGGCCATCTAAACCTACTCAAAAATGCCAAAGGCCTTTGCGACAAACTAATTGTCGGCGTAACCACCGACGAACTGGTCGCCTATAAAAACAAAAAAGCCGTCATCCCTTTTGCCGAAAGGATGGAAATTGTCAGAAACATTTCTTATGTAGATGCAGTAGTCCCTCAGGAAAGCATGGACAAATTTGCGCTTTGGGAAAAGCTAAAATACGACATCATGTTCGTTGGCGACGACTGGTATGACACACCGAAATGGAGAGAATATGAAAAACAATTCAACAAAGTAGGCGTAAAAATCATATACTTCCCCTACACCAAAGGAACTTCTTCTACACTAATCAACCAAATCTTACAAAGAGAACGCAGCAAATGGGAAGAATAAAAAAACTACTTCGCGCATTTCTGATGGAAGCTTTTTCCGTCTTCCTTGCCTCGCTTGCTGCAATCACTCCCAAAAAAAAGGGACTCATCCTTCTCGGGGCATTTAACGGAGAACATTTTGGCGACAATGCAGCTTTTGTTTTCTCCAAAGCACAAACAAATAAAGATGTAGAGGTCATTTGGCTAACCAACTCTAAAAAAGTCCTCAAAGAAATACAACAACAAGGAGGCAAAGCCCTTTTGCGTCGCTCATTAAAAGGGATTTGGATGACCCTCAGAGCACCTGTCATAGCTTCCACCCACAGCATAAAAGACGTATTGATGTTCGTTCCTTTTAAAGGATTCCCTCATTTTGTCTATTTACACCACGGAATCCCCATGAGAAAGGGATGGCTACACTTAAAAAATGCACCACCAAAAGCACGACAGGCCATTTTGCAAAAAACCCGCAAAGCGTATGCCATGATAGCGCCTTCTCTATATGCCGCCGAAATACAAAACAAAATGTATCCGGCAGGCTTGGAGAAATACAAGATTACCGGCCTTCCCAGAAATGACGTATTTTTCACAAAAAAAGCTAATTCTATCAAAAAAAAACTACACATACCTCCAAATAAAAAAATCATCCTCTATGCCCCAACCTGGCGACCTTGGGGAGCGACTACTTTTTTTCCCTTTACTGACTTTTCAACCGACGAACTAAATGTTTTCTTAAAGGAAAACAACCTGTTTCTACTTCTTCGACCACATCACTTAGATTTAAATCACGAAGAAAATAAAACATTCTGGCAGAACGTCAAAGAAATGGAAAACGCACGCATAATAACTCATACTGACTGTGCCGACATCAATATCCTTGCCCTCATTTCTGAGGTATTAATTACGGACTATTCTTCGCTCTACTTTGACTATCTATTATTAGACAGGCCTTCTATTTTCCTCGACTATGACTTAAAAAAATATGAATCTGAAATTGGATTTTATGTCAACTATCTTGAAACAACCATAGGTCCTCATCCAAAATCATGGAAAGCATTTAAAACGGAGCTTCTCTTGCAACTGAGAAAAGACCCTCACAAAAAAGAACGGCAAAAACTCCTTCAAAAATTTCACCTCTATCGAGATGGAAAAGCTTCTGAAAGAGTTCTTGCCTTACTTGAAAAGCTGAGTAAGAAGCACTAAACTACCTCACCAAATGCACCTGCCCCTTAAACACCTGCTCCGTGCCATCTACAAAGCGGACGGAAGCGAAATAGGTGTAAATACCGGGATCGGCAGCTTTTCCCCGATAGGTGCCGTCCCAACCGAATTCCGGCATGTTCGGCGCAAAGTTGTAGGCTTCGTACACGAAATCACCCCAACGATCGAAGATGCGGAAAAGCAGGACTTCCTCTACGGCCGTAGAGCCGAAGAGGAGGAATACATCGTTGAGCCCGTCTCCATTGGGCGAAAAGGCTGTGGGGATGAAGACCGAATAATTGGTATTTACCTGCACCAAAGTGTAAGCCGTAGCCGTACAGCCGTTGAGATCCGTCACCACCAGTTGATAGGTGGTCGTCTCTAAGGGCTGCGCCACCACTTCCGGACAGTACGGGCAATCCAGACCGTCAACAGGCGTCCATGTGTAGATCAGCGTATCCTGGCCGAAAACTTCTCCATTCAGAATCGTGCTTTCACCCAAATCTATGCTGACTTCGGCCGGCAAGCTCACCACAATGGGAGGAGGCTCACTCAAACTCAGATTTTCTTCATACACACAACCATTCGCATCCTGAATGGTCAAAGCATACTCCCCCCCACTCAAACCCTCAAAAAGGGTATCGCTCTGGAAAGGCCCGCCATTCAGACTGTAAGCCAGACCGGCATCGGGCGATTGGATGGAAATCCAGCCATCACCTTCTCCATGGCAGGAGACATCTCCCCAGGCATAATCATAGCTGATTAGAGGGTACTCCTCAAAAGAAGCCGTGAGTACCGACTGGCAGCCGTTGGCATCCGTAACCGTAACCGTATAGCTGCCGGGCGGCAAATCG
>JALVES010000063.1 GCA_027030635.1 Saprospiraceae bacterium
TCGGCGTCGATGGCGACGCCCAGCGCATCAGCCAGCTCGTCTGGCTGTTCTTCCTCAAGATCTTCGACGACCGCGAGGCCGAGCTGGAACTCATCGAGGACGACTACGAATCCCCGCTTCCCGAGCATCTGCGCTGGCGCAACTGGGCCGCCGACCCCGAGGGCATGACCGGCGACGCCCTGGCCGACTTCGTCAACAACCAGCTCTTCCCCACGCTCAAGGAAAAACTGCCCACCCACGGCCCGGCGGGCACGCGCGCCCAGGTGGTGCGCAGCGTCTTCGAAGACGCCTACAACTACATGAAGTCCGGCACCCTGCTGCGCCAGGTCATCAACAAGATCAACGAGATCGACTTCAACAACACCGAAGACCGCCACACCTTCGGCAGCATCTACGAGCAGATCCTCAAGGACCTGCAAAGCGCCGGCAACGCCGGCGAGTTCTACACCCCGCGCGCCGTCACCCGCTTCATCGTCAACCGGGTGGACCCCAAACTGAAAGAGAAGGTCCTCGACCCCGCCTGCGGCACCGGCGGCTTTCTCGCCTGCGCCATCGACCACAAGCGCGAGCGCTACGTCAAAACCCGCAAGCAGGAAGAAACCTTGCAGGGAACCCTCTTCGGCGTGGAGAAAAAGGCCCTGCCGCACATGCTCGCCGTCACCAACATGATCCTGCACGGCATCGACGTGCCCACCAACATCCGCCACGACAACACCCTCACCCGCCCCTACAAGGACTATGGCCCCAGGGATCGGGTGGACGTCATCGTCACCAACCCGCCCTTCGGCGGCATGGAAGAGGACGGCATCGAAAACAACTTCCCGGCCCACCTGCGCACCCGCGAGACCGCCGACCTGTTCATGGCGCTCATCATCAAACTGCTGCGCGACAACGGTCGCGCCGCCGTCGTCCTGCCCGACGGCTTCCTCTTCGGCGAGGGCGTCAAGACCCGCCTCAAGCAAACCCTGCTGGAGGAATGCAACCTCCACACCATCGTCCGCCTGCCCAACGGCGTCTTCAACCCCTACACCGGCATCAAGACCAACCTGCTGTTCTTCACCAAGGGCCGGCCCACCGAAACCGTCTGGTACTACGAACACCCCTACCCGGAAGGCTACAAAAGCTACAGCAAAACCAAGCCCATGCGCTTCGAGGAATTCCAGTCCGAAATCGACTGGTGGGGCGACGAGACCGACGGCTTCAAGGCCCGCAAGGAAAACGAACACGCCTGGCCCGTCAGCGTCGAAGAGATCGTCCAGCGCAATTACAACCTCGACATCAAAAACCCCCATCAGGATGAACAGATCGACCACGACCCGGACGAACTGCTGCAACAATACCAGGCTCAGCAACAGGCCATCGCCGAACTGCAATACCAGCTCAAAGCCAGCCTGAGCGAAGCCCTGGCAGGGGGCAAGGCATGACCGCGGCCCGTCATTCCCAAGTCACGCCCCCCCGTCATTCCCGCGAACGCGGGAATCCAGAACCCTCCGGCCTGCCCGCCATCGACCACCTCGACATCTGGACCGGCGCCTGGGAGAAAAAAGCCAGCGGCGGTCGAGGCCGCAATGGCAAGCATAGTCCCTACGGTATCCAGAAACTGCGGGAGCTGATCCTGGAACTGGCCGTGCGCGGGCGGCTGGTGCCTCAGGATCCGAATGATGAGCCCGCCAGTGTGTTGCTGGAAAGGATTGCCGAGGAGAAGGCGCGGTTGGTGAAGGAGGGAAAGATCAAGAAGCAGAAGAAGCTGCCGAGAATTACAGAAGAGGAGAAGCTGTTAAATCTACCACAGCGTTGGGAATGGAGCCGGCTTGGATGTATTGGACTTACACAGACAGGCGGCACCCCCAAGAAAGCTGACACACATCATTACGGAGACTTCATTCCTTTCCTTAAGCCAGCCGACATATCAGATGGAAAAATCATCTCGTACAACAACGATGGCCTTTCGGAGGATGGAGCCAAAGCTTTAAGCAGGGTTGCCCCAGAAGACTCCATTCTCATGGTCTGTATTGGAACGATTGGTAAATGTGCGAGAGTAGACAGAAACGTATCTTTTAACCAACAGATTAACTCAGTTACGCCCTTTTTACCTATTGGAAGCTATGTCGCCACTTACCTTCGGTCTCCACCCTTTCAAAAGATGGTGTGGGCGGCAGCGTCTAGTACGACTATCGCAATACTAAACAAAGGAAAATGGGCGAGCATTCCGATAGCTATTCCCCCCCTCCCCGAACAACACCGCATCGTCGCCAAGGTCGATGAACTCATGGCCCTCTGCGACCGCCTGGAGCAGGAGCAGACCGACAGCCGCGAGGCCCACCAGACCCTGGTCGAAACCCTGCTGTGCACTCTCGTCCAAGCCCCTGACGCCGAAGCCGCCCAACAAGCCTGGCAACGCATCGCCCAACACTTCGATCTCCTCTTCACCACAGAAACCGCCATCGACCAACTCAAACAAACCATCCTCCAACTCGCCGTCCTGGGCAAACTCGTCCCCCAGGACCCCAACGATGAGCCCGCCAGCGTGCTGCTGGAAAAAATCGCCGAGGAAAAGGCGCGGCTGGTGAAGGAAGGGAAAATCAAGAAGCAGAAGAGGCTGCCAGAGATTTCGGAAGAGGAAAAGTCGATTGATCTTCCAGAAGGCTGGCACTGGGCAAGATTAGGGGAGATTGGTTCGGTTGGCTCCAGTGGCAGAGTGCACAAGAAAGATTGGAAGAATACCGGGGTGCCTTTTTATAGGGCAAGGGAAATTGTCAAGCTGTCACAAAATGGCCATGTGAATAATGAGTTGTTCATTTCCGAGTCTCTGTACCAAGAGCTTTCCAAAAAAGGTTACATCCCAGAAAAAGGTGATGTGATGATAACGGGTGTAGGAACTATAGGAATTCCCTATATCGTGAAGGAAAGAGAGAGATTTTACTTTAAAGATGCGAGCGTTCTTATATTCAAAAATACCTCTGTATTTGATCGTTTTCTATTCTACTTTATGAAATCTCCTTATTGGGTCAAAGAAATACATGCTGGCAGTATGGGGACAACTGTTCATACTCTTACTATCAATAGAGCCAATAACATTTCCGTCCCGCTCCCACCCCTCCCCGAACAACACCGCATCGTCGCCAAGACCGACGAACTCATGGCTCTCTGCGACGCCCTCAAGGCCCGCATCCAGCAAGCCGAAACCACCCAACGCCATCTCGCCGACGCGGTGGTCAGGCAGGCAGTGATCTGATGGTTCAGATTGTCGAAATTGTTGGCCGGTCTGAACAGGGAGTGACCCGCCCCTTCATTTGCCGTGGGGATGACGACAATACCTATTTTGTCAAAGGTATTGGAGCCGGTCGGCGCAGCCAGGTTTGTGAGTGGGTAGCGGGCAGGCTGGCTCAGGAGCTGGGCATGCCAGTGGCGCCTTTCGCTATCGTTGAGGTGCCGGTGGAGCTGGCTGAGGCTGACCCGGCATACCGGGATCTCGGTAGCGGTCCCGCTTTTGGCTCACTCAAACAGACCATCATGGAGCTGAACTATGCTATGGTTGGCGATGTGCCCGTGGAACTCCAGCGGGCTGTATTAGCCTTCGACTGGTGGATCCGCAACAATGACCGCATGCTGTCGGAATCTGGTGGCAACCCCAATCTGTTTTGGGAGCCGGAAGATGAGCGCCTGGTCATCATTGATCACAACCAGGCTTTCGATCAGGAGTTTTCCTGTAAAGATCTCCTGCAATATCATGTCTTTTGCGGCATCGGGCATGAGCTCTTCGAGGATTGCCTGCGCCGAGAGGAATACAGGGTTTCCTTCTGTCGGGCATTGGAAAAATGGCATGATATTTGTGCCCAAATTCCCGACGAATGGCACTTTCAGGATCCGGAAATGACCGTCGAGGCAGATTTCGACCTGGATGCCATGTTTGCCATATTGAAATGTTGTGCCACGGACTCGTTCTGGGATTATTCATGAAAAAGCTTGCTTGTCAGTATGCCATTGTACGCTTCGCCCCTTTCGTGGAGACGGGGGAGTTTGCCAATGTGGGCATCGTCATGATGGCGCCGGATCACCGTTACTTTGGTTTTGAGCTGGGTCTGAAGCGCTATGCGCGGATTACCCGTTTCTTCGAGGACGTTGATGCCCAGCTTTACAGGAAAACCCTGCACAACCTGAGGGAAGAGCTTGAACGCATCGCTGATCTGCTCGAGACCCACGGGTTTGACAGGCAGTTGAAAGAGGATGATGTGGACTTCGCTCGGCATCTGTTTGCTGAGCTTGTGCGCCCACGGGAAACCATCGTTCGCTTTGGTGAGGTGCGAACGGTTTTGACCGATGATCCCGCGAAAAAGCTGAAGGAGCTGTTTGCCTTCTACGTTGAACGTAATTTCGTTACCAAGAAATATCAGGAAGAGCTTCTTGAAAAAGGTGTTCGCGAACTGCTTGATCGCATCCACGTTGGGAAGTTTTTTGAGAAAACAAAAGTGGGTGACGAGAATTATCACGTAACCTTCCCATTCGTTTACCGTAAAAATGATCGCCCAGACAAGATTATCAAGCCGCTACATCTGGCCCATGCGGAACCGACCCGTATCTATGAGCACGGTGATGCCTGGATCCACCGGATCAAACGCTTGAAGGATAAGTATCTCGACCCGAAGCGTGTTCTGTTCGCGTTGTCTGGACCGGACGAAGAGGGAAATCGTTTGACCGCGTATTCCGATATCGAGCGGGAGTTACAGGCAATCGGAGTGAACACGGTCCCTTATGTCAATCAAAGTGATATTGAGCGGTTTGCCTTGGATTAGGGAAGCTCTGATCGATTCATGACCTTACTTGCTGAGTTGTGTTCCGGAGCTGACCTGAATGCCAGGAGCGTTTATCAACCCTGCTCAAGCAACTGCCGCAGGTCGATCAGCGCGGCGTTGGCGCGGGAGATGTAGGAGGCCATCACCAGGGAATGGTTGGCGAACAGGCCGAAGCCGGAGCCGTTGAGAATCA
>JALVES010000064.1 GCA_027030635.1 Saprospiraceae bacterium
GGTATTGGCGCACGGAAATTTGCCTGTTCATCTGTGTGCTGAAGCCGAAGGCGTTGGGCAGAGGGTTGAAGTTGAAGCCCGTGATGAGCTTCAGGTGCTTGCTCTTGGAGACCTTTTTGAAAGGCGTGATGAACTTGGAAGAGCGGCTGTAGTTGTAATCCAGCGCTCCGCGGTAGATGCGCTCTTTATCGCTTTGGATCAGCGGGTCGGAATGCTCTGTTTCCGTATAGGCGTAAGTGGCGCTGAAGTTGGAGATGTCCCAGGGTTTGGGTTTCTTGTTGTTGCGCGAGCGCTCTTTGCGCACGTTGGTCAGGCTGATGGTCTTGAAGGTGGTGATGTCTTGGGCGATGTCGCGTATGGAGTCGCGTTGCTCGCTCGGAGCGCTGGCAATTTTTTCCTGCAAGGGGATGTCGAGATCAAAGGGGTCGTATTGAGGCGACTTGCGCGTTTCAGTCCATTGCATGTAGAGCGGCAGGCGCAGGCCCCATTTGGAGGGGAAGAATTTGTCGAGCGCCAGATTGGTGGCTGCATCCAACTGCACCACCTGCTCGCGGCTGCGCTCAATGACGTTTTGGTCCAGGCCGCCATAGCCGATGCTGCTGTAATTGCCGGCCAGGGAGAGGTTGCCCAGATCGGCCATTTGAATGTCTAAGCGGGCCGTGGCGGCGCCACCGCCTTTTTCATCTAAGCCGAAGAGGCGTAATTCGTTGACCCAAACCTCGGCACAGTGCTCCAGATTGTCGTCTTTGGGGTTGCGGATACCGATCATGATGCTGCGCACTTCGCCCAGATT
Source organism: Saprospiraceae bacterium (assembly GCA_027030635.1). Taxonomy (GTDB): domain Bacteria; phylum Bacteroidota; class Bacteroidia; order Chitinophagales; family Saprospiraceae; genus WGBN01. The sequence goes on from JALVES010000064.1 coordinate 794, forward strand.
GGGATTTCCCTTGATGCGCAGGCGGGCTTCCGGATGATTGGGGTCAATGAAGCCTTCGACCGGATAGAGCGCTCCGGCATTGACGCCCGCCTGGTTGCGGGTGATTTTGAGTTCTTTGAGCAGCTCGAAGAGAATCTCCACATTGTTGGCCTCGGGCCAGACGATTTGGGGATATTCATCGCTGTTTTTAGGCGTGCTCGCAGCCAGATCGGGGTCCGACAGCGTCAGCGGCATTTCGTACTCGTAGTAGTTGCGCGAGAGGTCGCTGCCAAAGCGGATGAAGATGTGCAGGTCTTTGTTTTTGAGGTTGGGGTCCTGGGGTACGGCCTCTGCGTGTACAAACATTTTCATGCCCTTGTAGAGGCGGAAGTCCATGTCGAGCAACTTGTAGATGGAGCGTTCGGCATTGTCGGGCAGGCCACAGATGTTGAGCGAAAGGGCCTGCTCGTTTTGCGTGGCCTGGAGGTTGACGCCCAGGGCCTGCTCCTGTACAATGCCCGGAGGCAGGATGTAGCCAAAGGGCGTGCGCTCGGCATTTTCAAAGAAGTTGACGTCGTCCACGTCAAATTGCACGCTGCTCTCTTCCTGCTGCCCGCCTATGGAGCTGAGGCCGCCGGGCAGGGTGTAGCGCCGCCACTGGTTGCGCACCAATTCTAAGCGTGCGAAACGGAAGGTAACGGGTTTTCTGAAATTTCGCAAATACATGCGCACAAAGCGTATGGAGCGGAAATCCTGAATGCTGCCCACCCGCGAAAAGTAGGGGTTGTCATCGGTGAGCTGCAGGGGTATTTTGAAGCGATACCAAACCCGCTTGCCGTCAGAACTGGTGATGGAGTCCGTAACAAAGGGATTGCTCATGTCTATACCGCGGTCGCCATCGTACTGAATGGGAATGCGGTACTGAAAGTAAGATTCCGTCTCATTCAGGGAGAAGTCCTTATCCACGTCCTCCATGTCGGGGTCTAAGCGGCCGAAGGAAACCTGCTGTTGCCCCTGCTGGGCTGTGGGCGTATTGCCCTCGGAGAGGTTGTAGCGCAGGTAACGCTCGAGGATGGTGGCATCGGGAGGCAGCTTGGTGTTGTCGTTGTAATAGATGTAGTCGTCGAAGGCGGGGTCGTCCTCAAATTCCTGGTAGTTGGAGATGCCCGCAGCCTGCAATTCCTGGAGGTAGTCGGCATAAAAAGCGCGCTCCTCCTCATCGCTGAGGCCGTCGAGGCCGATGTCCTGGAAGACCCGTTTTTCGGGCTCGGCATCAAAGGCATTGGTGATGCGCGGAACGGTGGGGATGCGCCCCCAGGCTGTTTCGATGACCTTGTTTGCGGCCTCCGGATCGTCGGGCGTAGGCAGGCCGTTTTCGAAGAAGAGGCGGGAGTCTTTGAGGATGTCTTCAGAGATGTTGCCGAGGTTGAAGTAAATTTCGCCCTCGTAGTTTTCGGGGTCCTCCACAGGACCGCCGCTGCCGTCGGGATTGAGGAAGGGGCTGAGCACCCAAAACTCGATGTACTCCACATTGGCAGCCTGAAAGTCGTTGGTGGTCAGATTGGTCATGATGCCGGCCCAGCGGGTTTCGGGCGCTTTGAGGGTGCCGTCATCATTTAAGCCGGCGGAGTAGGGGGTGCCTTGCGGCAAATCAAAGTTGTACGAACCCCGCCTGTTAGGGTAGTACGTCAGGTCGAAAGTCTGGAAGAAAATGCGCCCAAAGCTGTTGGGATAGGAGAGGTTGGGGAAGATCTCCTGCTCGTCAATTTGCATGGTGTAGGGCGACTGTGCTGCATTTCCGGATGCTCCCTGCAGGCCCTGATCAATGCGATACCAGGAGAGGTGCGCGCGATTGACGCCCGTGAGGCGGGAGTTAGACAATTCCCCTTCCGGGAAATAGGGATTGTTGTTGAACTCGTCGTTCTGCGGCACACTGGCCAGCACCCAGGAGTTCACGCGGGTGTAGAGCGGAATGGAGCTGACGCTGCCCTCGAAGTCGTCCACATAGACCACGCCTCCTTTGTCTTTGGAGTCTTCTTGCTGCCCGGGTTGATTGATGGCCTTGGAGTGGCCGGGCTTGAGGTAGGCCGCCTCAGCCGTAAAGGCAATCTGCGAGGGCGCTTTGGTCTCCACCAGCGGAATGGCGTCTATCATGCGCGTAATCCAGGGAGCTTCTGTGCTGTAAGTGACGTCTAAGCCGAAAATGCGGTTGTTGATGGGGTCTTCACCTATGTTGACCTTCTGGGTGAAGGGTCGTTCGAACAGGTGCAGATAAGTGGCTCCGAGGTTGAATTGATCGCTAAAGCGGTAATCCGCCCGCAGGCCTATAAGAGCTTTCGTCTGGAAGCCAAAGAGGTTGTTGTCTTCAAAACTGATGTTGATGGGTGCTCCCGAAGTGAGCAGGGCTTCGTTGAGGATTTTGACGCGGCCTACGGTGTAGTCAATTTCGTAGTCGCGCCCTTCTATGAGTTTTTGCCCGCCGGCGCTGACGTTGACCGAACCCGGAGGCAGGTTAAAGGCCCCCAAAGATATTTCGCTGGAGATAGAGGTCTTATAGCTGCCGCGTATGACGAAGCGGTTGAGGTAGGCGAATTCCTGGGCGCGCGTTTTGGTCGAGTCGTACAGTTGCTGATAGACGTAGCGCGCGCTGTCCACCGGGTCGTGAATTTGCTCGGCCAAAGATTTGCCGAAAGGCTCTAAAACCGGAAACATGATGCGGCCGTTGCTCGGATTGATGGTGATGCCCTGCACGAAGTCAAACACCCCGTCGGGCTGGGGGTCGAGCTGGCTGTTGAGCCGGTCTAAGTTGAAAATGCTCAGCAGCGGAATGCCCTTGATCTCAGTGTCGGGCAGAAAGCGCTTTTGGCCGCCGCCCGGCTCTTCGTAGTAGATGTCGAGCTGGAAATCCTGGGGATTGACCTGGTAGGCGCCGATGGAGTAAACGTTTTTCATCATCAGATCCCAGGAGGGCAGGTCCACGCGCTGGGTGGCGCTTTTGAGCATCTTGAGGAAGATGACCTGCTGGTCGCCGGGATTGGCGCCTGCCTGGGCGGGGATGTCGTCGGCAAACTGCCCCACCTGATAGACGCTGTCTTTGTAGGAGTATTGGTAAGCCACGGCCAGCACCTGGTCGGGCTGTACGTTGATGTTGACGGAGATGAAGCCCAGCTCGGGATGGTAGGTAAACTCCGAGGGCGACAACTGTCGGGCGGTTACTTTTTCGAAGTCGAGTCCCTGGCGCAGGTTGAGCGGCGGCGCTTGCAGGGCCGAGACCACGCGGTCCACGCGGGCGGAATTGGGGTCGTTTTGGATGAGTTGGAGCAGGGGGTTGGCGCTGTTGTCGGGCAGGCCGTACTGGCCGCTGATGTCGCGGTATTTGGGCGAGAGCGGAGGCTGCACGGCCGGATTGTCGCTGATCATCTTGGAGGCATCCGGCTCGCCCAGGTCGCTGAGGGCCACGATGTCGCGCACGTTTTCAAACGAACCGCGGTCGTTGGTGATCCAAACCTGGATTTTTTGGATGCGAAACAGACTCTTGATTTGCGGCATGTTTTCCAGAGACTCCTCAAAAACTGCGCGGTTGTAGTGCGAGAGAAAGAAGTGGCGGTTTTCATCGTATTCATTGACGCGTACCTCGAAATTGCGAAACTCACTGCCGCCCTGCACAGTGATCTGCTTGCGCTCGGACCTCTGCTGTGAAGCCACGGCCGTCAACCAGAGGCGCCCGAACTGCAGCTCGGTTTTGATGCCGAGCAGGCTCTGCGCACCCTGGATGAGCGTCCCCCGCAGCGGCAGGCTGACGTTGCCCACTTCGATGTCTTTGATGATGTCGTCTTCGCCGAAGAGGTCGGTGTTGTAGTCCAGCTTCATCACATTGTCGAAGTTGAACGTAGCCTGGCTGTTGTAGTTGGTAGAAAGGCGCAGCTTTTTGCCGATGGAGCCTTCGACATTCATCTGTATGCCCATGTCGAAATCGAAGGTCGTGATTTTGCGCTGGCGCTCGATGAGTGCGGGGTTTTGCACATGTTGGTAATCAAGGCCAAAAGTAAGATCAATGTTTCCCTGCGGGCGGATATCTACTTCCGTGCCGCCGAAGAGGCGATCCACCAGGCTTTTTTGGATATCCACCTTGGCGATGGGGTCGAGTTTGCTGATGTTTTCGTCGCTTTCGATGCCGGCCAGTTGCTTGAAGTATTCCTGTTCTTGCTCTTTGGCGCGGTATTCGAGATACTCCTCAAAGGTCATGTAGGTTGGCATGCGGTAAAATTCGCCGCCTATGGTTTCGGTGATGAGGTAGGAGTTGGTTTCGGGGTCATACTCGACCTTTTTTTCGATGATGGCGGGGTCTTGCAGGTCGAAGGGGTTGTGGTTGGGTTGGGAGAGGAAGTCTCCCTGCCGGTCTTCGAGCGGTATGGTATCCCGGGCGGGTGTTGGCGGCGTTTCGGCCTTTTCATCTCGGGGGTAGGGAGGCAGAAAGGGGTTTCCCGAAAATCCGGCTGAGGCCCATGCCCAGAGGATGAGTCCGGGAGCGAGGAATAGCAGCAGTGCAGCGCGTAAGAGTGATTTGTTCATATTTCTTCGTACAAAGAGGTTTTGACGTTTGGGTTTCCTGTAGGCGACTATATGCCCTTAAACGCCTGTGTGCAAGATGTTTTGCCTTTCGGCAAATTTTTAACGCTTGGCCACACGCGCCTTGGCCGCGGGGGGAGCTTGCGGCTGTGCAGGCTTTTGCGCAAAACTTAATGCAACAAACCCAGGGCAGATTTCACGAGTTCTTCCACCGTTGTGGGGGGCTTTTCGGCTTTCAGGGAGCTGTTGATGGCTTTGAGGGCCTGCGCTTTGCTGAAGCCCAGAGCCAACAGAGCAGATAACGCCTCATCCTTCAATGTATTGCTTCCCGAAGCAGAGGTGATGAGGGTGGTTTCTCCTGAATGTTTCACCAGCTTGTCTTTCAGGTCCAGAATCACGCGTTTGGCCGTCTTGGGCCCTATGCCTTTGACGCTCTTAAAGGCCTGGACATCCTCGGTGAGTATGGCCATGCGCGCCTCTTCGGCCGTCATGCCCGAGAGCAACAGCTGAGCCGTGCCAGGCCCTATGCCCGAGACGGAGATGAGCTGCTCGAAGAGAAAGCGCTCCTCTTCACTGGCAAAGCCATACAACTTCTGCTGGTCTTCCCGGATATGCTGGTAAACGAGCAGCCTGACTTCCTCCTGCCCGGCCAAAGCCGCAGAGGTGTTCAGGCTGACATACACCCAATACCCGATGCCATGTACCTCAACGATGAGCAGAGTAGGAGAGCGGAAAGTGATTTTGCCGCGTAAGTAGGCGATCATGTCTCTGTGTTTGGTTTGAAAGGGGCAAAGATAGGGAAATGTGGGCGCTTTGCGCCTAATGTGGACGCTTCGCGTCTAATGTGGAACGCAAGCGTTCTAATGTGGAGACCTTGCGGTCTCTAATGTGGTTTTACGCTCGCTGGCGCATCGCGTTTTTTGGGAGGGTTTATATCTCAAACTTTCATCCATCCGTGAAATCTTTTAATCTGTGAAATCCGTGATTCTGACAATTTACAAAAAAATCGGTCGGCACTTGCAAAAGTTGAGTATAAGTTATAGCTTTGCAATGAGTTGCTTAGAGTTCTTGATTATGGGAAAGTAGTCGGGAGGTATGGAAGAGAGAGTGGAGGATAGCAAACTTGGTCAATTTGGCTTGAAAAGCAGATTTTTGATATGAGGACAGACCCTTTCCCTCCAAAAGGTTAAGCTATGGCATTGTACAAAATCGGAAGCAAATTAGAATACATCAGGGAAAAGCCATTTCGATTGGAAAAGGAAATTCAGGAAATGGCTGAAAATAATCTGAAAACGATTTTTGGGCTTGAATTTGTGAAATCTGAATTTGCCTTAAATAATTTTCGCATTGATACCCTTGCTTTTGACAGAGAAGCAAACGCTTTCGTGATTATTGAATATAAACGCGATAAAAATTTTAGCGTAATAGACCAGGGGTATGCTTACCTGTCTTTGATGCTGAACAATAAGGCAGACTTTATCTTGGAATTCAACGAACGCCGGGACAAAACATTGAAAAGAACCGATGTTGACTGGTCTCAGTCGAGGGTTTTGTTCGTTTCGCCCTCTTTTACAAATTATCAAAGAGAAGCGATAAACTTTAAAGACTTGCCCATCGAATTGTGGGAAGTTAAACGCTATGCCAATGGAACTGTATCATTTGAGCAAGTCCAAAAAGCAAGCGCCCAGGAAAGCATAAAGACCATTTCAAAAACCAATAAACATGTTGATGCTGTTGCAAGAGAGATTAAAGTTTATACAGAAGAGGAACATCTGTCAAATGTAACAGAAGAAATAAAAGAGCTTTATGAGAAGTTGAAGTCAGCCGTATTGAATTTGGATAGTCTTGAAGTTAAGCCCAAGAAAGTATATATAGCTTTTGTCGCAGGGAAAAATGTCGTTGATGTGTTGCCACAAAGAAAAAACTTGAAAATTTGGCTAAACATGAGTAAGGGGGAACTTGACGATCCAAAAGGAATCGCAAAAGATGTTTCAGCAATAGGGCATTGGGGGAATGGTGATTATGAGATTAAGATTCAAAATGATGATGATTTGGAGTATGTTTTGAGCTTAATAAAACAGTCACTGAAAAAGAATAAAAAATGAGGGGATGCCGTATTAACCCATGAAACCCTACCACCTCATATTCCTACAAAACGGCAAACTGCTTTTAAGCAAAAAGCCTTATGCCGGCTGGAAGGAAATCCGGCAGGAGTGTGAGGGGTGTTTGAATCGGTGAAATCGGTTGAATCGGCGGAATCGGGGGAATCGGGGGAATCGGGGGAATTGGGAGAATTGGGAGAATTGGTGTGATTCATGTGATTTGTGGACGACTTGTATGAAAATCGGTAAAACTTATTAAAAGTAGCGTCAGAGTGTAACTTTGCACCGGGTTATGACGTCACTTGTAAGTGATATGCCTGTCAGGCATAGAGGCAGAAGTGCGGATGAGGGCTGAAGAACTTAGCGATTTTGATTGAAAAGGGCTTCTGCTGCAAGTAAGGTCTGTTTACAAGATGGCTGATGGCCGGTATATAAAATTAAGCGAGAAATGAAAATTAGATTGACATTACTCTTTTTATTGATTACGTTCATAGCTTGCTCTACGTTTAAGAGGCAGTATGATTCAAATATGGCGAGGAATTCCATCGCTCCGCTCCTTGAAAAATATAGAGATAGTTTGGAGGTCAGAAGGTATGGAATAGTAGCTTCGATACGGAAAAATGGAGGAATTGAAAAATGTGCGATAGGTTTTTCAGACAGCACGCATGAAATGACTACAGATAAAATATTTAACATTGGCAGTCTTACAAAAATGTTTACTGCTGTTTTGATAATGCAGGAGGTTGAGAAGGGTAATTTGAGTTTGAATGACACTATAGGTAAATATTTTAGCAGATCTTATGTTTTTAATAAAAATGTAGATCTTCAGATAACCATTGAACAACTTTTGAGGCATGAAAGTGGGCTTGGTGAGATTGTTGTAGATACAATTGTCAATCAGGCTTTTTTTAACTTTTTTTATGCGTATAACAATGATCTCCTTTACAATAAAATACCTGAAAAAATATTTGATAAAGGAGAGAGGTTTAAATATACAAATACAAATTATATCCTGTTGGGTTATGTTTTGGAACTTATTAATGACGAGCCCTATTCAGAGCTTTTGAAAGAGCGTATATTTGGGCCATGTGAGATGAAAAATACCTATTCTTTTCTGCCTAAAGCAGATTCTGATATTGCTCATCCTATGTATGAGGGGCAAGACCTTTTGGAGTTTGTTACCTATAAGTACTATTATGATTATGGATTTTCGGCAGGTTGCATTTTTTCAAATATAGAAGACCTCAATAGATTTTTCATAAATTTGTATGAGACGGAGCGCTTAATAACCAGAGAGTCATTTGGGCAAATGTGTACTTTTAAAAATGATTATGGTTATGGAATTCAAAAAATACCCATTCTTGGTGAAAATGTTTATTACATCGGTCACGGAGGTGATAATTTGAGTTACACAAATAGAAATTTTTATAATCCTAAAACCAGAACTTTGGTTGTGCTTATGGCAAATCATTTGTACGATAAATATTGTTGGGAAATAGGGTGTGAAATGCTTTATGAGTTTGATAAATAGAAGTCCGTTGGTAAAAAGTGTTGCTGTGTATTGCAGATAGGGTTGTCCGATAAGGCAAGGGATGAAGTGCGCAGATTGAATGCTTCTGCAGGTGATACGATTGAGCTTGAAGTGTGAGGGGGCGGTGAAATCGGGGAAATCGGTTGAATCGGTGAAATCGGTGGAAATCGGTGGAATCGGAAATTGGTGGAATTCGTGCAATTCGTGGATGCATTTCCGTACAAATCTGTGTAATCTATGGAACGTTTGTAAAAGAAAATCCGCTGGCGTTTGTGAAAGTCAGGTAGAAGGTGTAGCTTTGCGCCGGGCTATGGCGAGTGCCGAACGCGCCATTTTGAGCCATCAACCTTAATCGAGAAGATGAAAAAAGCGCTCTTATTCCTGTTCCTGTCTATTGTACTTGCCACCATAGAAGCTCAAACACCGCCAATTGTCTATGTGAGTAGCGATGGGAGCGGAGATTTTAATTGTGACGGAACAGGCGACCAGGTGCAAATTAACCAGGCCCTGGACTTTGTCGCTTCCGATACGAGTTATACGACAGTCTATTTAAAAGGGCCTGCAACTTATTGGATAGACAATACCATCTATATCTCTTCGAACACCATACTCGAAGGAGATTCCACTGCGAAGATTAAGCTGATAGACCATGCCAATTGGAATGCGCAATTCAAGGCATTGATTATGCAGAAAGGAGCTACTTTTTCCGCCGGCATGGCGGATACCTCGAACAGCGTACACGATATTACAATAAGGGGCTTTGAAATTGACGGAAACAGAGACCAACAAGACGAACCTTCCGGAAATTCGTATTACAACATCATCAAGCTGCAGAATTGCTACAACATCACGATTAACAACATGTACCTGCACCACAACCTCGCCGATGCAGTGAACATTCAAAGCTGTTGCTACGGGTATGACATCAATATGAAATTTTTCGGGAACCGGGTTGTAAGAAGCGGGCACGACGGCATCTATGTCGGCTTGTCAGTCAACTTTGAAATCTACGACAATCTTTTCTTAGACAACAGAACAGACGCACATATCAGGGCACAAGATTGCAATCAGTTTAAAATTTATGGCAACATCTGTGGAAATAACCCGAGAGGCAGAAATTCGGGAGGAATAGGAATTGATATCCAAGTGAAAGACGACACGCCACTGAATGACCTGGAAATTTACAACAACTACTTATTCGGGAAAGGCTCTTATCACGGTATATGGTTGTGGCAAACTCGAAAAGGCGGAGATTTGAACACGCATTCCAATGTTTACATTCATCACAATATCATTACGGGACATCAGGCCTCCGGAATTGGTATTTACGGATTTAACAATACGCTGATAGAAAACAACACCATTGAGTTCAACGGTAAAGGCAACAACCATTCATACACCGACAATGTGCTTTTGGGCAAGCAAAGCGGCATAACCTTTTATAAAGGCGCTGACGGAAATAAAATACGAGGGTTTAAAACCATCGTGCGGAATAACATCATAGGCAATAGCGCTGCCTACGGCATTGAGAACAAAAAGGAAAAAATCCATTCTTTCGTTTTAGAGTACAACGACATCTACAACAATGCAAAGGGGGCCTATAAAGGAGCATCTTCGACGACTGATATTTACATCCATCCCGATTTTGCCTGCGATGAGCCAACGGTGGTTGACGGGAGAATAGATTATACCTATTACATCTTCGATCCGATATGGGAAGCCGCTGCAAATGCCGGAGAATATATGGGCGATTTGGGAACAAAGGCCGCAATCTTAGTCTATCACCTGAAATCCGAAGATGGCCGCTGGGATGGCTCACAATGGGTTTATGACGATCTTACGAGTTTTTGCATCAATACGGGAAGCCCGTATTCCGACTACTTCTATGAACCTTCTCCAAACGGCAGCAGAATAAACATCGGAGCATTTGGCGGAACGCCAACTGCCTCTATGAGCGATAAGATTCCGGATGTACATCATTTCATGGCCTATCCCAATCCGACAAGCGGACTTATCACCATATCAGAAGAATTTGTCGGGAATGAATTTTATGTTTTTTCTCTGTCCGGCAAACTACTGCTTCAAGGCGTTTTGGATACCAATTCCATAGATTTGTCCAACTTGAGCAATGGCATATACCTGATAAAAATCAGAGCGCATCATTCTGATCATTGGAGAACGGGGAAGGTGGTGAAAGTGAAGTGAGGAATCGGTTGAATCGGTGGAAGCGGTTGAATCGGCAGAATCGGGGAAATTCGTGGATGCTATTCGAGCTATCCGTGGGCAACTTGCATGAAAATCGGCTGGGGCTTGCAGACATCAGGTAGAGGGCGTATCTTTGAGCCTGACTGCAATGCGACCTTTCCGAACTGAAACAGAGGGACGCAAAATGCGGCAAATTTTACCGATAACCTAAACTCAATGGAGATGACAGCCAGGAAAATCTACCAAATTTTGATCGAATTGAGAGGAAGCCAACCCAAAATATGGAGGCGGCTTTTGATCTCGTCACAGATGTCCATGTATGATTTGCATAGAACCATCCAGTTGGCGATGGACTGGGATAATTCGCACATGCATCACTTTATTAAGGATAAGAAGATTTATGCGTTAAGAACCCCCTGGGATGATTATTGGGAGGAAATGGGCTGTATTGATTATTCCGAAATAAAAGTATCAGACCTGCTGAAAAGGAAGGGCAGTAAGATGCTTTACGAATACGACTTTGGCGATAGTTGGTACCATGACATCATTGTGGAAAAAACGAATGTGAGCAGTACACACAAAATGCTTCCCGTCTGCCTGGAGGGCGAGAACAATTCTCCTCCGGAGGATTGCGGCGGGATTTGGAGCTATATGAATATTCTGGAAATCCTGAAGGACCCTGAGCATGAGGAATACGACGAATGGGCGGAGTGGATGTCCGAGGATTTCGATCCCACATATTTTGACAAAGATAAACTCAACAAGAGGTTTGAGTTGCTGCTGGGAGATTGTGGGTAGCTTAAGGTGTTTTGAAGTGTCGAGTGTAAGCGCGTTCTTGTTGAGTAGCTTTTTTAGTTTACTGTTTGCTGTTGAGAGTTTACAGTTGTTTTTTACTTTAGATTTATTTCAATGCTTCATTAAGTTTTTGGCTACCTGTTTCCATCAGAAATCAAGCTATCAAGTTGAACCGGCTCAATCTGACAGGTTTTAAGGAAGGTTCAATTGTCAGATGGTGTCATTTATTTTATGCTACTTTGCAATCAAGCCTAAGTTGACAAAAAATAAAAGGAGTATTGGATATGCGCTGAATTTTGGGCATATTGCTATCTCAAAACTTAATGAACCATTGATTTGTTAACTTGACGAAATAGAACAAATATGGATCAACTGAAGAATGACAAAATCCGCGAGGCAGTGCGCAAGCACTATGCCAAAATTGCAGAGTCTCAGGATTCGGCTTGTGGGTCCTCGCAAACCTCATGCTGTGATGAATCCGGCTCAGATGTGAAGGCCATCTCTATGGAGTTTGGCTATTCAAGTTTAGAGGTAAACCAGGTGCCTGAGGGCTCCAATTTGGGCCTGGGGTGCGGTAATCCCAAGGCAATTGCTTCTCTGCAACCGGGCGAGACGGTTCTGGACCTCGGCAGCGGCGCCGGTTTTGACGCCTTTCTCGCTGCACGGGAAGTAGGAGAGAGCGGCATGGTCATAGGCGTTGACATGACTCCGGAAATGGTGAGCAAAGCCAGAGCAAATGCAGCAAAGGGAGGCTATACCAATACGGATTTTCGCTTGGGAGAAATTGAAAACTTACCTGTTGCCGACTCGCAGGTTGATGTCATCATCTCCAATTGCGTGATCAATCTCTCACCGGAGAAAGCCAGGGTGTTCCGGGAGGCATACCGCGTGTTGAAGCCCGGCGGCAGATTGGCCATTTCCGATATTGTCGCTACTGCCGACTTGCCGGAAAAAGTGAAAAGCGATATGGCCCTATTCGCAGCCTGCATGGCCGGTGCATCCTCCATTACCGAACTGGAAACCATGCTCAAGGATGCCGGATTCGAAGCCATAACCATCAAGCCAAAAGACGAAAGCCGCGAATTTATCCGAAACTGGGTGCCTGGAAGCAAAATAGAAGATTATGTGGTTTCGGCAACGATTGAGGCTGTTAAGCCGGAAGGGTGATTGGTTTGATGGTTTAGTGTTTAGTGTTTAGTGTTTAGCGTTTAGCGTTTGGCGCCTTGGACCTTTGCTGGCAGAAGTCGTTAAAAATGGAAGTAAAGGAAATAATATTGGTCATATTTGTTGGAATATGGATAGGCTGTCAATCTCCCAGCCATGAAAGTGAGTTAGCTGTTTTTAAATCGCCTCAAATTATTAATTCGCAGGTTAATGATTCAGTGGAGTTAGCTGTTTTTCAGGTAGAATATGTGACTGAGGCATTTCCAGTCTTTGCAGGGAAGTTTAAGTTTCTGGATAAAATTGATGTGAATCCGGAAAACAGGGATACAGCCCTCTACAAAGATTTTATGACTGACTTTTCTCCTATTCGATTTAATGACAGCTTAGATGTAAATGGCTTTGAATTGGTTGTTGACTATGAACAATCTGTTAAATACAATGAATATTATCGTTATGGCTCTGGCTTGTATGACTATTATCCTGTTTACTTTGTTAATTCAACGAAAACCGATAAAATCTTTTTAGGGAAGGATAGCTATGTTTTTGGAATACAGGAAGCTTTAGACAAAGAAGGGGAGTATGCACAGTGGAGACCAATTGAGGGGAGAGGCTTTGATTTCTGTGGAAATGGGAGATGGAAACTCATCGTCCACCCTCAAGAATTTGTTCTGATTTTGATGAGAAAATATAAAGGCGATTATGAAACTGAAATGCGAGTTAGATTTCAGGTAGGTGAAAATATTTTTGTTAGCAGGCCTTTTAAAGGAAGAATAAACGAAAAGCAGTTTTCTATACATGACAGTTCGTATGTGGCGCGGGTGTTACGAGAAACTGACGGTCAAGCATGGGCTTGGCTGTTTTATGGTGCGCCTCCAAGAGAAGAATGGGTGGTGAAAACATTTTAACAATTTTACACAGGGCTTCCGTGTAAAGTGCTTTCTTGGCTCTGCATGAGCATGAGTCAGCCCATTGTGTGTACTGTAAAAAATATGAGCATGAAACAGAAGACACTACTCCTTTCGATTGTTGCAGAGAGGAAATCATTTTAGCGTCTTTGTGCGAAATATATTAATCCCTGTCAGCCATTCCGTTTCTGATTTCCTGCACCAGGTTTTCTGCTTCGGCGTATTTCTCTACGATAAAGAGCACATACCGTATATCCACCATGATGTTTCGGCAGATGGAGCTGTCGTAGAAGACGTCGCTCATGGTGCCTTCCCAGACGCGGTCGAAATTCAGGCCGATGAGGCGGCCGCGGGCATCGAGCACGGGGCTGCCGGAATTGCCGCCGGTGGTGTGGTTGGTGCCGATGAAGCAGACCGGCAAACGCTTGTTTTCTCCGTATGGGCCGTATTGTTTTCGCTCGTACAGGCGCCGCAGTTTTTCCGGCACGTCAAATTCGTAATCGCCGGGCTTGTACTTTTCCATCACGCCGGAGAGATACGTTTGGGGCAGGTAAACCACCGCATCGCGCGGCTGATAGCCTTTCACCCGGCCGTAGGTTACGCGCAGGGTGCCGTTGGCATCGGGATAAAAGCGTTTTTGAGGAAACACTGTGATTAGTCCCCGCAGGTAGCGCCTTTGCAGTTCTTCGAGTTCGTTTTTGATGCGTTGGTAGTCGCCCTGTACTTTTTCTTCATAGGCTTTCGCCAAACGGGTGAAGAGCTGATAAGCGGGGTCGGCTTCTAATGTTTTCGCGAGTTTTTTTGGCGAAAGCCTCCAGAGTTCGTCTATGGACTCTGCGCTTGCGAGTGTGCTGTTTTGGTATAGCTCGGCGCTGAGGCCTGCCATTTGTTCGCTTGTCCATTTTTCTTTGATGCCTTCCGGCAAATGGGCGTCCGGCACTTGCTCGAGATAGGCCTCCATGAGGGCGACGAAGACTTTTTGGTCTATTTGGGGCAGGTAGTTTTCATATTGCTTTTCGAGATAGGGCTGCAGCCGTTGCTTGAAGTTGTCGAAGCCCTTTTGGCCGCTGCTCTCATAGATTTTGAGCAGACGCCGCATGAGGCCGGCCGTGCGCAGCAGGTCCACGTTTCTGCCGGTGAACTCCGCATAATATTGGTGCGATCGCTCGTAGGGAGCCAGCTCGGCGTACAGCTCTTTGAAGCGGGGCAGGATATCGCCAAAGGCTTTTTGCAGATCGGGATTGGCGCTCAACTGCTCGAGGAAGAGCAGTTCGAACTGCGTTTTTTTGCCTATGGCGTTGACGCGCTTGAGGCCCTGCATTTCGCCTATCCATTTTTTCCAGCCGTTGGCGATGCCTGCAAATTTGGAGGCGTATTTCAGCTTGACGATGGGATTGCGCCGCATGGCTGCGCCCATGACGGCGAGGGAGAGGTCGCGCATGCCTACGCGCACGGGGTCAATGACTTCAGCTATGTGCTTTACGCCGGAGGCGGGCAGGTATTCGTTGGTGCGGGCCGGGTAGCCGAAGACCAGGGTGAAGTCGCCTTCCCGAATGCCGTCTAAGGAAATTTCGAGATATTTTTTCGGGCGATAGGGCTGATTGTCGGGGGAGTAGTCTGCCGGCAGATTGTCAGGACCTGCGTAGATGCGGAAGAGGGCGAAGTCGCCCGTATGGCGGGGCCAGACCCAGTTGTCGGTATCGGCGCCGAATTTGCCGATGGATTCGGGAGGTGTGCCTACGAGGCGGATGTCGCGATAAGTTACCGTTATCAGCAGGTAGTATTGCAGGCCTTTGAAATAGGGTTTGATTTCCACCTCTTCGTATGCTTCATGCGGTGTTTCCCTGAGGATGGCCGCGATGTTTTTATCTATGAGTGACTGTCGCTCTTGAGCTGTCATGCCGGCCTGCAGCCCGGCGATGACTTTTTGGGTAACCTCTTCCAT
>JALVES010000065.1 GCA_027030635.1 Saprospiraceae bacterium
ACAGCACCACGGTATTCATCTTCAAAACGGTCTCGGAACCGCGCGTGGGCAACGTCTCTTATTTCAAAGTCTATTCAGGCACGCTCAAAGTCGGAGATGAATTGGTCAATGCCAACAACCAAAGTACAGAGCGCATCACTCAGCTCTTCCTCGCCAACGGAAAAAACCGCTCGCCCATCAACGAATTTAAGGCAGGCGACCTCGGCGTTACGGTAAAACTCAAAAACTCTCATACCAACCAAACGCTCAATGCCAAAGGCGTTGACCGGAAAATTGCCCCCATACCCTTCCCCGAACCGCGCATACGCGTGGCCGTAGAGCCGCCCGGCAAAAACGACATGGAAAAACTGATGCGCGCTCTGCACACCATCCAGGAAGAAGACCCCACGCTCATCGTCGAGCAGTCTCAAACGCTGAAGCAAACGCTGCTGCACGGCCAGGGACAATTGCACCTCGACCTCATCAAATACCGCATCGAAAAGGTCAATGGCATCTCCATGAACTTCATCAAGCCGCGCATCTCCTACCGCGAAACCATCACCAAAGTCGCCAATGAGAGCTACCGCCACAAAAAACAAACGGGCGGTGCCGGCCAATTCGCAGAAGTTCACATGCGCATAGAGCCCTATTACGAAGGCATGCCCGAGCCCGACGGCCTCACCGTGCGCGACAAGGAAGTCGAAGAACTGCCCTGGGGTGGCACTCTCGCCTACTACTGGTGTATCGTGGGAGGTGCCATAGACAAGAACTTCTCCAACGCCATCAAAAAAGGCATCATGCAAAAAATGGAAGAAGGCCCCCTCACAGGCTCTTACTGCCAAAACATCCGCGTGAGCATCTACGACGGCAAAATGCACCCCGTGGACTCCAACGATATGGCCTTCATGCTGGCTTCTTCTCATGCCTTCAAAACAGGCTTCGTCAAAGCAGGGCCCCAATTGCTGGAACCCATCTACGAGCTGGAAATCCTCTGCTCCGGCGATGTCATGGGAGACATCATGGGCGACCTGCAAACGCGCCGGGCCATCATCCAGGGCATGGACAGCGAAGGGCACTACCAGAAAATCACTGCCCTCGTGCCCCTGGCAGAATTGCACCAGTATTCTTCCACCCTGCGCTCCCTCTCCCAGGGCCGTGCCAAATTCCACCAGAAATTTGCCAAGTACGAACCCGTACCGCACGACCTCCAGAAAAAACTCATCGAAGAATACTCGCAGGAAACTGCCGAACACGAAGCTTAAACAAGCCTTGTTGGTTTCGCAGCAGCCGCTGCGAAACCAACTTTTTCTTCCTATCTTTGTGCTTCGTCAAAATCAAGCGTGAGCACACTTATGTTTAAAACTTTAGAGAAACTCGACCTGCCCGCCATAGACCGGCAAATGCTGGCCTTTTGGCAGGAAAACGACGTCTTCAAAAAGAGCATCGAACAGCGCCCCGAAGACCGCCCTTTTGTCTTTTA
The DNA here is from genome assembly GCA_027030635.1 of Saprospiraceae bacterium. Classification (GTDB taxonomy): domain Bacteria; phylum Bacteroidota; class Bacteroidia; order Chitinophagales; family Saprospiraceae; genus WGBN01. Next base: position 1,460 of record JALVES010000065.1, read on the forward strand.
TGAAGGCCCCCCTTCCGCCAATGGTAAACCCGGCATTCACCACGTCATGGCACGGGCCATCAAAGACCTCTTCTGCCGCTACCACAGCATGAAAGGCAAGCGCGTAGAACGCAAAGCCGGCTGGGACACCCACGGCCTGCCCGTAGAGCTGGCCGTGGAAAAAGAATTGGGCATCTCCAAAGAAGACATCGGTAAAAAAATATCCATCGAGGACTACAACAAAAAGTGCCGCGAGGTGGTCATGCGCTACAAAGACATCTGGGATGAACTCACCGTAAAGATGGGATACTGGGTGGATCTGGAGCATCCCTACATCACCTTCACCAACGACTACATAGAAAGCGTATGGTACCTGCTCAAAAAGTTGTACGACGAAGGGCTGATGTACAAGGGCTTCACCATACAGCCCTATTCGCCCGCAGCCGGTACAGGCCTCAGCTCGCACGAACTCAATCAGGTGGGCACCTACCGCGAAGTCAAAGACACCACCCTCGTCGCCCAGTTTAAAGTCATCCGAAATGCCGATTCGGAATTTCTCTTCGAAGGCGTAGAAGAAGGAGACGTTTACTTCATCGCCTGGACAACCACGCCCTGGACGCTGCCCTCCAACACAGCTCTTGCCGTAGGTCCCGATATAGATTACGTGCGCGTAAAAACCTACAACCCCTATACCTTTAAGCCGGTCAACCTCATCCTCGCCAAGAGCCTGCTCAACCGTTGGTTCAAGCCCGAGCAGGCGGAAATCCCCTGGGAGGAATACACGCCCGGCGAAAAACCCATCCCCTATCGCCTCACGGGCAGCTTCAAAGGCAGCGAACTCACGGGCATCCGCTACGAACAGCTCATGCCCTATGTCCAACCCGAAGAAGGCGATGCCTTTGTGGTGCTGCCCGGCGATTTCGTAAGCACAGAAGAAGGCACGGGCATCGTACACATCGCCCCCTCTTTTGGCGCCGACGACAAGCGGGTGGCCGAGCGCTTCGGCGTCGGGTCTCTTACCCTGGTGGACAAGCAGGGGCGTTTCGTAGAGGCCGTTACGGATTACGCAGGCCGCTACGTCAAAGACTACAAAGACGAAGGCGAGCAATACCAAAATGTAGATATAGACATCGCCGTGCAGTTGAAGAAGGAAAACAAGGCCTTCAATGTGCAAAAGCACGTCCACAACTACCCCCACTGCTGGCGCACGGACAAACCCATCTTGTACTATCCCTTAGACAGTTGGTTTATACGGGCTTCCGCCAAACGGGAGCGCATGTACGAGCTCAACCAAACCATCCAATGGAAGCCCCCGGCCACCGGCGAAGGGCGCTTCGGAAAATGGCTGGAAAATGTACTCGACTGGAACCTCTCCCGCTCCCGCTTCTGGGGCATCCCCCTGCCCATCTGGCGCACCAAAGACGCCTCACGGGAAATCTGCATAGGCTCCATAGAGCAATTGCAACAAGAAATAGACAAAGCCAATAAAATTCTGGGCTTGCGCCAAACGGTACCCGAGGACCTGCACAGGCCGTACATAGATGAAATCGTGCTCGTCAGTGAAGAGGGTGAAAAAATGTTCCGCGAACCCGACCTCATAGACGTCTGGTTTGACAGCGGCTCCATGCCTTACGCCCAATGGCACTATCCCTTTGAGAACCAGGAGAAGTTCAAAAAGAGTTTCCCTGCCGATTTCATCTCGGAAGGTGTGGACCAAACGCGGGGCTGGTTTTACTCCCTGCACGCCATCGCCACCATGTGCTTTGACAGCGTAGCCTATAAGACCGTAGTCTCCACCGGCCTGGTCCAGGACAAATTCGGGCGCAAGATGTCCAAGCGCCTCGGCAACACCGTTGACCCCTTTGAGACGCTGGCCAAATACGGAGCCGATGCCACCCGCTGGTACATGATGACCAACGCCAACCCCTGGGACAACCTCCGCTTTGACCCGGATGGTCTGGATGAAGTGCGAAGAAAGTTCTTCGGCACCTTGTACAACACCTATTCCTTCTTCGCTCTGTACGCCAACATTGACCAATTCCGCTACGAGGGCGAAGAGGTGCCCTTAGCACAGCGTCCGGAAATAGACCGCTGGGTATTGTCTTTGCTCAACTCCCTGGTCAAAGAAGTAGATGAGTTGATGTCAAACTACGACTCCACGCCGGCCATGCGCAAGGTGCAGAGTTTTGTGGAAGACCACCTCAGCAACTGGTACGTGCGGCTTTCAAGGCGCAGGTTCTGGAAGGGCGAAATGAGCGACGATAAGCGATCGGCTTATCAGACCCTCTACACCTGCCTGACGACCGTCAGCAAACTCATGGCTCCGGTAGCGCCCTTCTTTGCCGATTGGCTCTACCGCCAATTGAATGAGGTAACGGGCAAGGAGCCGCACATCTCAGTGCATTTGGCCGACTTCCCCACCTCTTCAGAAGCGCTCATTGACAAAGCCTTAGAAGAACGCATGGCTTACGCCCAAAAGATATCTTCCCTGGTACTCTCTTTGCGCAAGCGCGAGAAGATACGGGTACGTCAGCCCCTGCAACGCATCCTGCTGCCCATCCTCAATGAGCATTTTAAAGAGCAGGTAGAGGCCGTCAAAGACCTCATCCTCTCTGAAACCAACATCAAAGACATCGAATACGTCAAGGACAGCTCCGGCCTGCTGAAAAAAAGTGCCAAGCCCAACTTCAAAACGCTGGGGCGCCGCCTCGGCAAAAACATGAAGCAGGCTGCACAGATTATCGCTGCTCTCAGTACCGAAGACATCAACCGCATCGAAGAAGAAGGCAAATACCTGCTGAAAATCGGTGAAGAAACTTACGAGCTAAGCCCTGAAGATTTGGACATCCGCGCCGAAGACATCGCCGGCTGGAGCGTAGCCTCCGACGGCAAGTTGGTCGTAGCTCTGGATATCACGCTTACCCCCGAATTAGAAGCCGAAGGCATGGCTCGCGAGTTGGTCAACCGCATCCAAAACCTGCGCAAGCAAAAAGGCCTGGAAGTAACCGACCACATCCGCCTCCGCATCGAAGAAAAGCCGGAGCTCGCCGATGCCATCCGCCTCTTTGGCTCCTACATCCAATCCGAAACCCTGGCCGATAAACTCGAGCTCAGCCCCTCCCTCGCTGAAGGCAGCGAAGTAGAATTGCCTGAAATGAAGTTAAAGATAGAAGTGGAAAAGGTATAGCAAATAAAAAAGGCGATGTTCGAGTGAACATCGCCTTTTTTGATAGAAGAAAAAAAGTTGGCAGCGACCTACTCTCCCACCCTCAAAAGGGCAGTACCATCGGCGCTGGGGAGCTTAACTTCTCTGTTCGGAATGGGAAGAGGTGGTTCCTCCCCGCTATAGCCACCAACTGCTCTTCACACAAGGCCAAAAAGCCCCATGCGTATTTCATCATGCTCAGTGCCAACGCTAAACGCTAAACACTAAACGCTCAACGCTAAACGCTAAACATTATTGATAAAGACAGGCGTAACACGAGCCAAGCTCAAGGGGGA
>JALVES010000066.1 GCA_027030635.1 Saprospiraceae bacterium
TGGCCTTATTCGGGGAGCCTTCGCCCTCACGCATCTCCCAGTTTTCCGGATCGCCGTTGTCTAAAGTCGGCAGCAGCAAATCCAATGAAAAAACCGTGTCGGTAGGAGGCAATTCGTAATCCACTACATCCACCAAAGCGCCATCGGGAGCGTAAAGCGCTATGTGCTCGCGACGTTTGTTCAGACCAAACTCAAAATCGCCCGTAAAATTATAAGACTCCGGAAAAGTTTCCTTAAACCTGCCGGCATCCTGACACAACACGAGATACTCCCGCCCGCCAATACTCGCTTCGGGAATCTCAAAAGTGTGCTTGCTGTCCTCCAACAGCCACCCCTCCAACTTCACGGTTTTATCTGAGCGATTAAACAACTCAATCCAATCTCCTGAGCTTTTATTGTTGCAACTGATTTCGTTGACAATCAACACATCCTGCAAAGGGTGCCGGTAGGGTTGAAAAACAGCCCTTACTTTCGTAATGGGCTCTTCAGGAGAAAGCGTAATACTCCGCTCTTTAATTTTCTCCCCATTCACCACCCAGTAAAGAAAGCGGTATCCCAAGTCCGGTGTGGCATTCAAATCTATGGGCATTTTTTCAAAATAAATGCCTCGGAAAAGCGTGTCTCTAAGGAAGATGTGGTTGTTCAGATTTACGGAACCTCCTTTTGTAACAAAAATCGCCCATTTCGCCTGCTTTCCCAAGTCAAAATAATCGCTCAGATATTGGCGCAGATAGGCAGGGCGCCTTTCGGCAAAAGTGCGCATGCGCTCCACATGTGTGTACCAGACCTCCGGTTTGTACTTCCAGCGCGCCCACTCGCGGGGCATTTCGGGCTCGTACAATTGCACAAAGTCTTCGAGATGAGCAAGCACGCGGGAAGGCCTGAAAGTCGTATTCAAAGCATCCGCAAAAGTACGCGCAAAAGCTGCGCGAAAATCGGGATTCTCCAAGAGCTTCCGCAAAATAAAAGTGCTCCAGGGCGGATTCGGCCAGGGGGGGCCATTGGGCTCCGTGTGAAAAATAAGACTATTGTTTTGCCAGGCCGTTTTGTCGTAAAGACCAAAGCCCCAATCGGTGTCGTAAAGAATCCAGCGCCAGCGCCCGTCGGGCCTTTGTGGCCGCCAATATTTAATGTTGCCTCCGGCATCCTGGTTGTCAAAATAAATCTGTGCAATTTGATAGTGCATGAAATTTTCGACATCCATCTGCGTCTGCACATACGCATAAACGGCAGGATCGGAAAGGTCGTGTTTTTTCAGATAGTCGAGAAATTTTAAATATCCCTTTTTACTCCCCCGCTTCAGCGAACGGCGGTGCTCCAACAGGTCAATGCTATCCTTGTCCACTTCGTGATGCTGAGCGAGGTAATAGCGATTGATTTTTTCGCGTATGTTGTAAATGCCCCAGTACTTACCATTGATATAAACATGAGCAGGGCGCCAGGCCTGCTTGTCCAAATCCCAGTCGTCGAGTAAGCTGGTCATAAAAGCATCTCTAAATTGCGTGCGCCCACACTCACTTCCGGAATTACGCAACACCAAAAACTTAAACTTTTTCGGCTGGCTTTCGCCAAACACCGGATAGTCAAAACGCTTTTCCCCATAGCGCTTACGAGCCACCAGCGTCATGGATTTCTGCGGGAACAAACGACTCATGCCTCCAAAAAGACGAAAGCCCGTTCGCGAGCGAAACACACATTTGCCGGAAGGCTCAAAAAGCTCTACGTTAATGGGATACTCCTTGCGATTCCAGAAATTAGCTCCCGGCAGGTAGCGTATGGTATCTATCGCATTCGGCCCTTTCACAAACAGGCCTTTCACAGGGTCAAACAACAGACTCGGCGGAATGGCCAGCGAAACCACCATGAAATGGGTCTCGGGCTCGTTGATGAAATAAGTGTGCGCCTCGGGAGCGCTCTTCCTGCCATCGCGCACGGCAATGGCTCGCACCACCGTTGTCCTCGAAATCTTAAAAGCCGATTTGTAGCGCTTGCTCTTTCCCGCACGAGGCGTGCTCCCATCCGTAGTGTAGTAAATCTTTGCATTGGGGCACTGCAAAGACAAAAAAACCGGCTCGTCAAAATTCCCTCCTTCCGGGAAAAAATGCACCTCGGGCAAAGCCTGAGCATCGCTCGCCCCTTCCCGGTCCTGCCCGAAAATCAATGCTGCGAACAGCAACTGAAAAAAAATGAAAAAATAAAATCGCATGCAGCTTTCTCGCAGTTTTTACGTATAATCGCGTCTGAACGGCTTTTGCCTTCGCAAAAATACTGAAAATATGTTAAGTGTCATCAGCAAAACCATCCTGCGCCTGCTCGGTTGGAAAATTACCGGCCGATACCCCCATGAATTGAACAAATTCATCATCGTCGTCATGCCTCACACCTCCAACTGGGACTTCCCCCTCGGCTTGCTGGTGCGCAGCGCCCTCAAAGCGCGCAACATCAAATTCGTTGCCAAAGACTCCCTCTTTAAGCCTCCCTTCGGAGCCATCTTCCGCGCCCTCGGCGGCTACCCCATAGACCGCAGCGGCGGACTCGGCTATGTGGATGCCGTTGTGAAGATCATCAAACGCGAACCCCAATTCGTACTCACCGTTACACCCGAAGGCACCCGCAGCAAAGTGGATAAACTCAAAACGGGTTTCTACTACATCGCCCTCGGGGCAGACGTCCCCCTCGTATTGGTGAGCTTCGACTACGGAAAAAAAGAAGTCGCCTGGAGCAAACCCTTCTACCCCACCGGCGACAAAGAAAAAGACTTCCGCGAAATTCTCAAATTTTTCGAAGGAGCCAAAGGAAAACACCCCGAACTCGGCTACCCCCCAACGCTAAACGCTAAACACTAAACACTAAACACCCACATAAAACCCAATACACTCCTTACAAAGACACTGATTCCCAAACTCCGACTTGAGGTGCTCCAGCGTACCCTTGAAGGCCGGCACATCCATGCACCAACAACTGCTGTCTCCATAGCACAACATGGGTTTTCCACAGCGGGCACAACGCTTGCTAAACTTTCCATCCACTTCCACGTAGGCACAGCTCACCGGGCCCTCTAAGGGCGGGTTGAGTTTGCGCACGCGCACCGTCATTTCGTTGATAAAGCCAAACTGATTTTTGATGCCCAGGGCAATGCGCTCAGCCACGGTTTCGATGAGCTTGGCAGGCTTTTTCATGGCCAACTTGCAAACCAGATATATCGTCTCATAGTTGACCGTCTGCCGCAGGTCGTCATTGATGGCCGCTTTGTCCACGCGCACATCCAGATATACATCCACTTCGTATTCTCCGCCACAAAGCTGCTCTTCCTTGTAGTAGCCGTGGCGGGCAAAAAAACGCATTCCTTCCAAAGCGATACGAGCCATGTCGAAAAATTAAAAGTCAATCAATACAGCCAGCCCCAAAGCGGGCAGGAGCGTAAAGATACTTCATTCCCGCGAATGCCCCAAAAGAGCAAAGAATCCCGTACTTTTGCCGCGATTTGGGACCCCGCCCGGGTTTTCGCATGCACCCTCCGGCATCCGACTGCCCGAAAGGCCCTTTTTTATTCGGCTTTCGCCAAATGAAATACAAACAGATACCTCATGTCGAACACAACACAGCCTCAAAGCGGACGCAAGGTAAAACAGGATCGCTATCAGTACCACGACTACTACCTGATGAACGAACTGCTCAGCGATGAGCACCGCATGGCCCAGGAAGCCGTGCGCGATTGGGTCAAACAGGAAGTTTCGCCCATCATCGAAGACTATGCCGAGCGGGCAGAATGCCCCGTACACCTCTTTAAAGGCCTGGCCGAAATTGGCGCCTTCGGCCCCAGCCTGCCCGTAGAATACGGCGGCGGCGGCATGGATGAAATAGCCTACGGCCTCATCATGCAGGAACTCGAACGCGGCGACTCGGGCATCCGTTCCATGGCCTCCGTGCAGGGCTCGCTCGTCATGTACCCCATATTCCGCTACGGCTCCGAAGAGCAAAAGCGCAAATATCTGCCCAAACTGGGCTCCGGAGAATTCATCGGCTGCTTTGGGCTGACTGAACCCGACCACGGCTCCAACCCCGCCGGCATGACCTCCACCCTGCGCGACGATGGCGATGCCTACATCCTCAACGGCGCCAAAATGTGGATCACCAACTCCCCCATAGCCGACATCGCAGTCGTATGGGCACGCGACGACGAGGGCAAAATTCGGGGTGTCATCGTGGAAAAGGGCATGAAAGGCTTCTCCGCACCCGAAATCCACGGCAAGTGGTCGCTGCGCGCCTCCATCACCGGCGAACTGGTCTTCGAAGACGTGCGCGTACCCAAGAAAAACCTGCTGCCCGAAGCCTCCGGCCTCAAAGCGCCCCTGTCCTGCCTCTCCAAAGCGCGCTACGGCATCGCCTGGGGAGCCATAGGAGCAGCTCTCGATTGCTACGACTCGGCCCTGCGCTACTCCAAAGAGCGCATCCAGTTTGGCAAACCCATCGGGCAATTCCAGCTTACGCAAAAAAAATTGGCCGAAATGATTACCGAAATCACCAAAGCACAACTCCTCGCCTGGCGCCTCGGAACGCTTGCCAACGAAGGCCGCGCCACTCCCGCGCAAATCTCCATGGCCAAACGCAACAACGTCTTCATGGCTCTGCAAATCGCACGTGAAGCACGCCAAATTCACGGCGGCATGGGCATCACCAACGAATACCCCATCATGCGCCACATGATGAACTTAGAGACCGTACTCACCTACGAAGGCACCCACGACATCCACCTCCTCATCACAGGCCATGACATCACCGGCCTCAATGCCTTTAAGTAAAACTCTCCGCGGGCAGAAAACGCAAGTTTTTCTGCCCGCTTACAAATATTTTTCCCCTGTAGAAGCGTTTAGCATATACGACTGGCAATACTTACAAGTAAACTTATGAAGCTCCAAATAAAAAAACAGTGGTT
>JALVES010000067.1 GCA_027030635.1 Saprospiraceae bacterium
CGAAACCTTCTCAGCCGATGCAGCCGTGCTCACCATCCATGGCGTCAGCGCTCACCCGGGCTTCGCCAAAGGCAAACTGCAAAACGCCCTCAAAATCGCCGGCGACATCCTCTGCGCCCTGCCCAAAAACCGCCTCTCTCCCGAAACCACCGAGGGAAAAGAAGGCTTCATCCACCCCACCACCATCCAGGGACAGGCGGAAAAAACCGTCATCAAATTCATCATCCGCGATTTCGACACGGCTAAACTCAAAGAAAAAGAAGAACTGCTTCGACAAATCGCCGACGAAGTCATCGCCCGCTACCCCAAGGCTTCCTATGAACTGGAAATCATCGAGCAATATCGCAACATGAAAGAAGTCCTCGACCAACACCCACAGGTCGTAGCATACGCCGTGGAAGCCATCCAACGCGCAGGCATGACGCCCATACGATCCAGCATCCGCGGAGGTACCGACGGCTCGCGCCTTTCCTTCATGGGGCTGCCCTGCCCCAACATCTTCACCGGAGGCCACGCCTTCCACTCCAAACTGGAGTGGGTAACCGTCCAGGACATGCAAAAAGCCGTGGAAACCCTCGTTGAACTGGTCAAGATCTGGGAAGAAAAATCCTGATGAGCTGCCCTCAATCCATGCGCTTCCAGTCCACCAGATTGAGGTACATCAGCACGAAGCCGAAAAGCACCATCAAAATGCGCAACAAAAACGCCAAACCGGCGCCCAAACTGCGATCCATCCAAAGTAAAAAGCTAAATTGCAGCCCCATAGCGCTTAAAATGATGGACAACAGCCCCACGGCTACCAACACAAAACCCAGTAAAGCGTAATATTCCCTGCGCATGTTTTTTGCCGCAAAGATAAACGAAATAAAACCGAAGTGAAAATCATCGAATGCCCGCGCGATGCCATGCAAGGCCTCAAAGACTTCATCCCCACAGAAGTCAAAGCGCAGTATTTGAATCAACTGCTCAAAGTGGGCTTCGACACCCTCGATTTCGGCAGCTTCGTATCTCCCAAAGCCATCCCCCAAATGCGCGACACCGCCGAAGTGCTCCGCCTCTTGAAGTGGGATACGCCCACCCGCCTGCTGGCCATTGTCGCCAACCTGCGCGGCGCCCGCGATGCCTGCTCCCACGAGCAAATCTCCTATCTGGGATACCCCTTCTCCATCTCCGAAACCTTCCAAATCCGAAACACCAACGCCACCATCGAAGAATCCCTCGACCGCGTCGAACTCATCCGCGAACTCACCCTCCAAAGCGGCAAAGAACTCGTCATCTACATCTCCATGGGCTTCGGCAACCCCTATGGCGACCCCTGGAATTACGAAATCGTACAATACTGGATACAGCGCCTCAGCGCCCTCGACATCCGCATCTTCCAACTCTCCGACACCATCGGCGTCTCTACGCCCGACAACATCAGCTACCTCTTCGAGCACCTCCTGCCCCGCTTCCCCAAACTCGAAATCGGCGCCCACCTGCACACCACGCCCGCCGGCTGGCGCGAAAAAATAGAAGCTGCCTGGAACAGCGGCTGCCGGCGTTTCGACGGCGCCATACGCGGCTACGGAGGCTGCCCCATGGCCAAAGACGAACTCACCGGCAACATGCCCACCGAAAAAATGCTGAGCTTCTTCCACGAAAAAGGCATCCCCACCGGACTCGACATGCAGGCCTTCCAAAAAGCCCTCGAAATGGCTGCAAAAGTATTCCCCCATTAGAATCCATGCCCATGTACACCCTCCAAATCCCCTTCGCCACCCCCGCCTTCGACGAATGGCTCGCCCTGCGCGACGAAGTACTGCGCAAACCTCTCGGCCTCAAATTCCACCTCAAAGACATAGCCGAAGAATGGGACTCCATCCACCTCGGCTGCTACTCCGACCAGGGCCTGCTGCTCGGCGGCCTCGTCCTCCAACCCCTTTCTGACGAAGTGGTCAAAATGAGACAGGTGGCAGTCCGCCCCGATGCGCAAAGGCAAGGCACAGGCACCCATTTGGCGAAAGCCGCAGAAAAACTGGCCTTTGAACTCGGCTTTCGCCAAATGGTGCTCCACGCCCGCGAAGAAGCCGTGCCCTTCTACAAAAAACTGCACTACAAAATCGTCGGCAAACCCTTCACCGAAGTCGGTATCCGGCACCGCAAAATGAAAAAAGAGCTGCGTTCGTCGAAAAAATAAGTTGCCTTCTCTACAATACCCGTCTTTTGCCCCGCAAAAACACACGAAGCATTTCTCCCTCGCAAGTACATTCAAAATGAGCACCATGAAAATATTTATGCGTCCTTTAATCGCCCTTTGCTTCGCCCTCGCGGCCATGAGCATCTCAGCCGCCCCAAAAGACACCGGCGACATCCTCGGCAGCATCACAGATTCCGAAGGCCAGGCCATCATCTACGCCAATGTAGGCCTGTACCATCCCGACAGCTCTCTGGTCAAAGTGGAGCTGAGCGATGAAGAAGGACATTTTGCCTTTCGGCAAATTCCGGCCGGCGATTATTACATAGAAATCACTTATCTCGGCATGAACCCTTATCGCTCGGGGCTGCTGCACCTTCAGAGCGGACAAACGCTCGAGCTGCCTCCCATAAGCCTTCAGGCCGCCGCCACAGATTTGACGGAAGTCGAAGTAACTGCCCAACGCCCCCTGCTCGAAGTCAAGCCCGACAAGCTGGTCATGAATGTGCAGGGCAGCATCAACGCCACGGGCAGCGATGCCATGGAGCTGCTGCGCCAGGCTCCGGGTGTGGTCGTTGACCAAAACGACAACATCAGCCTCATGGGCAAGAGCAACGTCCGCATCTTCATAGACGGCCGCCCCACCCGCCTCTCCGGCGAAGACCTCGTCGCCCTGCTCGAAGGCATGCAGGCCAATGAAATAGACGCCATCGAAATCATCACCAACCCCTCCGCCCGCTACGAAGCCGAGGGCAGCGCAGGCATCATCAACATCCGCCTCGTCCACCAGCAAAAAAAGGGTGGCAACCTCAACCTCACCGCCGGCTACTCCAAAGGCCTTTACGCCCGCCACAACGCCGGCATCAATGGCAATTACCGCAACAACAAATTCAACATCTCCGGCTCCTACGGCTATCGCAATGGCAACCGCTGGTTTTTCCACGACATCTACCGCGAACAAAACGACCTCTTCTTCGACCAAAACAGCGCACGCACAGGAACGCGCCTCAACAACAACCTCAAACTCGGACTGGATTACTATCTCTCTAAAAAACAAACCTTCGGCATACAAGTAGAAGGCAACTTCCAAAAGTCCAAAGGCATCTCCAACAGCATAACCAACATTGGCACGCTGAGCGACAAACAGGCAGACAGCCTGCTGCTGGCTCAGAACATCTCCGACGGCTTCCGCGACAATTACCTCCTCAGCCTCAATTACCGCTTCAACCAAAACAAAAAAACCTTTTGGACGCTCAATGCCGATTACGCGGCCTTCCGCAGCAATCGCAACCAGCTCCAGCCCAACGACTACTACACAGCCGATGGCGACAGCCTGCTGCAAAGCTATACCTACTTCACCCACTCGCCCACAGACATAGACATCTACACCTTCAAAGCCGATCACGAACGCCCGGCCCTCGGCGGCATCCTCGGCTCGGGCATCAAACTCACCCGCGTCATCACCGACAACCTCTTCGAGTTTTACAATGGCGATGCCCCCCAAAGCGAGTGGTTGGACGATGAGCGAAGCAACCGCTTTCAATACACCGAAGACATCCTCGCCGCCTACCTCACCTTCCAAAAAGAACTCGGCAAGTGGAATATCCAGGCCGGCCTGCGCGCAGAGCAAACCCACACCCTCGGCGAGCTCACCCCCTTCAACATGCAGGAAGAAGAGCCCGTGGAGCGCACTTACCTCGACTTCTTCCCCTCGGCAGGCATCGGCTTCGCCCCCTCGCCCAAACACAACTTCCAGCTCTCCTACAGCCGCCGCATTAACCGCCCCCGCTACCAAAACCTCAACCCCTTCGAATACAAAATGGACGAGCTGACCTTCCGCAAGGGCAATCCCTATCTGCAACCGGAATACACCCAAAGCATACAACTCACCCACACCTATCGCTACGCCATCAACACCTCCATAGGCTACAGCCACACCACCGGCCTCATCACACGCCTGTCCGACACCACCGGCGTCAAAGGCTCCTTCCTCTCGTACTACAACCTCGCCAGCCAGGACAACTACAACTTCAACATCTCGGGCAACATCCCCATCACCAAGTGGTGGAGCACCTACACCAATTTCTCCGCCTACCACCTGCGCAACCTCTCCGACTTCGGCGAAGGCAAAATCGTGGATGTTTCCGTCAATTCCTTCTCCATATTCAGCCAGCACGTATTTCGCCTTCCGGCAAATTTCTCCATAGAACTCTCAGGCCGCTACTCCGCACCCTCCGTCTGGGGCGGCAACTTCTACACCAAAGCCTTCTGGGGTGTCAATGCCGGCATCCAAAAGAAATTCGCCCGGGAACGCGGCCAGGCAAAACTCAGCATCAGCGACATCTTCCTCTCCCAGCGCTGGAATGGCTTCTCAGAATTCGGCCCCCTCTACATGGAAACCCGCGGCGGCTGGGACTCGCGCCGCCTAAGCCTAAGCCTCTCCTACCGCATCGGCCAAAACACCAAAGGCAACGGCCGCGGCAAAAGAAGCTCCCGCAACAAATCCGGCATAGATGACGAACTTAAACGAGCAAGCGGAGATGACAATGGGTAGGTTTGGTTGTTGAGGGTTGAGCGTTTAGCGTTTAGCGTTTAGGGTTTAGGGTTGGCCTTGCTCACCCACCGGGGTTCGGCCTTGCTCACCCACCGGGGTTCGGCCTTGCTCACGTAGCCTTAATCCGCGAAAACCCGCGTCATCTGTCAGGCTGAGTTTGCCTGCTGCCGAGCACCGGCAGGCAGGTTCTATTAAGGCATAAG